>CAZQGA010000243.1:0-4052 GCA_964592735.1 uncultured Chromatiaceae bacterium
GTTCTTCACGGAGACTTCCCCCGTGAGCATCCGCGCGATCATGCGCAGCGTCAGGCTGGACATTTCCCAGGTGCGGGCCAGTGCCGCAGCCATGGCCGTCAACGGGTCGAAGCGCTCCAGGGCCCGCATGCCGTCATAGAGGCCAGCCGGGATCAGCGGCGAGGCACCAATGCGGCCGATGCCCCCTTCTGCCGCATTCGCACGCCCGATCTCCAGGTGCACTTCGGCAATGACCCCGTCGCGGCGCAGCTCCACCGCGATTGTCTCACCGGGCCGCGCACGGACATACTCGACCCACTCCGGCCAGCTGTCGATCGGCTTGCCATCCACGCTGAGCACCTCATCTCCCGTGCGCAGGCCGGCCTGCCCGGCCGTACCGCCGGGGAGGATTTCGCCGATGACTGCCGGCAACTTCGGCGCCCAGGGAGAAAAACCGAGACCTGGGAACAGCCGGCCCGGCTCGGTCAGCTCCGCGGTGCGGCCAGCCACATCGAGGCTGAGCAGGCGCTTGCCGCCCGCTGCCTGCCGCACGCGCAGGCTGATCGGGCCGCCATCGAGCAGGCCGTCCAACATCGCCACCATCGCGCCTTCCCAGGTGGCCGTAGCGGTATCACCCACCTGGACGATTTCATCGCCGGCCTGCAATCCGGCCCGCGCAGCAACGGAACCGGGGGTGACCTCACCGACTACGGGACGTACGCCCGGCACGCCGATCATGAACATGGCCCAGTAGGCCACGATCGCAAAGATGAAATTGAGCGCCGGCCCGGCCGCCAGGATCACGATCCGGGAGTGGATCGGCTGACGGTTGAAGGCCCTCTTCTGTTCCACCAGGGCTACCGGGCAGTCACGCTCGTCGAGCAGCTTGACGTACCCGCCGAAGGGAATCGCCGAGATGCAGTATTCCGTGAGATCGGGGCCCGCACGACGCAGCCAGACCGGCCGGCCAAAGCCGACTGAGAAACGCAGGACCCGCACGCCCAGCAGCCTGGCGGCAATGAAGTGGCCAAACTCGTGGACCGCCACGAGGATGCCAATCGCCACCACGAAAGCCAATGCTGATGTCAGGAAGTTCATAGCCCCACAAGCGTACCCGTTTTGCCTGCCGTGTAACCGCGCCGCACCCTGTTTCCTGCCATGTCGTCAGCCGCCGTGATGACGGTGCGCCATGATCGCAAGGCCGGCAACCCGCTTGCAACCGGTCGACAGCTCATGCGCCCAGCCAGCCCAGCCAGCCCGCCTCGAGTACGAACAGCGGCACCGCTGCAGTTACGCTGTCAATCCGGTCGAGAATGCCCCCATGTCCCGGGAACAGGTTGCCGCTGTCCTTGAGGCCGGCGTTGCGCTTGAACACGCTCACGGTGAGGTCTCCCACAATGGAGACCGCACCGACGCTCAGGCCGAGCAACACTGCCGCACCCAACGCCTGGCCCAGCCAGGCAGCCCCGACAACGGCCGTTGCCGCTGCGCAGGCCAGCCCCCCCAGGGCACCCTCCCAGGTCTTGCCGGGGCTGACCTGTGGCGCCAGCTTCACGCGACCCAGACGCCGGCCGGAAAAATAGGCGCCCACGTCTGCAGCCCACACCATGGCGAGCGCCAGCAACAGCAGGATGCGCCCATTGACGCTGGTGTCCAGGAGCGCCACCAGGCAAACCCAGGCGGGCAGCAACACCAGGATCCCGCACACACCCACCACTGCCCGGCGGATCGCGACCGGAAAACGCAGGATCAGGACGAATGCCGCAAGCCACCAAAGCATGGCGCAGGCAGCGACGATCGCCACCGACGCACGCCCGCCAACCAGCCCCTGGGATGCGCCAAGCAGCAGTGCCATCAGGGCGACATAGGCCAGCCGCCGGGTACGTGTCGGCAGGCACAGGAAACCCGACCACTCCCAGGCTCCACCCAGGGTGAACAGCGCGATCAGTGCCACACCGAAACCCTTCGGCAGGATGAGAAACGCCGGCAGCAGCACGGCGATCAGCGCAATCGCGGTCAGTATCCGTTGCGTCAGGGAATTGAGGGGCATCGCGACTGGAGAGAACCTGGACGGTGCCCGGCAGCGGACAGCGTCAATCCGCCAGAGCCTCGATCTGGTCGGCGGTACGCCCGAAACGGCGCTGCCGCTGGCGGAAAAAATCCATGGCCCGGGACAGTTCTGCAGCGTCGAACTGCGGCCACAGCGCAGGCGTGAAAAAAATCTCCGTATAGGCCAGGTCCCAGAGCAGGAAATTGCTGACCCGCTGCTCGCCACCCGTGCGGATCAGCAGGTCCAGCGGCGGAAGCCCGGTCAGCGACATGTGACGGCCGAGCACTGCCTCATCGATATCCGCCGGTTCGAGGTCACCGGTACGCACCTTGACAGCAACACGACGAGCCGCCTGCACGATGTCCCAGCGGCCACCGTAGGCCACCGCAAGTGCAAGGGTCATGCGGGAATTGCCTGCCGTCTTCGCCTCCGCAGCAGCGATCCGCTTGCGCAGGATCTCGGGCAGCTGTTCACGGGCGCCGATGAAACGCAACTGGATGCCGTTGGCGTGCAGTTCATTGACCTCACGCTGGAGCACCTCGACGAACAGCCGCATCAGGCTGTTGACCTCTTCGGCCGGACGCTGCCAGTTTTCGCTGCTGAAGGCAAACAGCGTGAGCACCTCGACGCCGGCCTCGGCACAAGCCCGGGTCACGGCCCGCGCCGCCCGCACCCCGGCACGGTGACCGGCATGGCGCGGCTTGCTGTGGGCAGCGGCCCAGCGCCCGTTGCCATCCATGATGATCGCGATGTGGCGGGGCGGTGGCTGGGCCACGTCCTTGCCCTGTGGTTCAGGATTCATCCGTATTGATCATGACCTGCAGAAAAGCCTACACCTGCATGATTTCTTTCTGTTTGTCCTCTGAAATCCTGTCGATCTGTGCAACGTAGCGATCCGTGAGCTCCTGGATGGCCTGCTGCGCCTTGCGATCCTCATCCTCGGTGATCTCCCGCTCCTTGAGCAGATCCTTGAGATCACTCATGACATCACGGCGTACACCGCGCACGGCGACCCGGGCCTGCTCGGCATCACGATTGATGTGCTTGGCCAGATCCCGCCGACGCTCTTCGGTCAGCGCTGGCAGGGGCACGCGGATGACCGTTCCGGCGGTGACCGGATTGAGCCCGAGGTCCGCGTTCATGATGGCCTTCTCGATGACCTGCACCATCTTCGGCTCCCAGGGAGTCACGCTGAGTGTACGGGCATCCTCGACGGCCACGTTGGCTGCCTGGCTCAGCGGTACGTTGGAACCATAGTAGTCCACCTGGATGTGCTCCAGCAGGCTGGTATGGGCACGACCCGTGCGCAGCTTCTTCAGCCCCTGGCCAAATGCAGCGACCGCCTTGGTCATGCGCTGCTCGGCATCCTTCTTGATGTCAGCGATCATCGATGATCTCCTGTCGCCTCCCGGAAGCCCGGCGGCCCTCAGCCTTCGCTCACCAGCGTACCCACAATCTCGCCACGGCCGACCCGGACCAGCGCTCCCGGAACATTGAGGTCGAACACACGGATCGGCAAGTGATTGTCACGGCACATGACCACCGCCGTCGTGTCCATGACATCAAGCCGGTCAGCCAGCACCTTGTCATAGGACAGCCGCTCGTAGCGTGAGGCACTGCGATCCTTCATGGGGTCGGCAGTATAGATGCCATCCACCTTGGTGGCCTTGATGAGGACATCAGCACCGATCTCGATGGCACGCAGTGCCGCGGCGGTATCGGTGGTAAAAAACGGATTGCCGGTCCCGGCGGCGAGGATGACGACCCGGCCCTTTTCCAGGTGACGGATGGCACGCCGGCGGATGTAGTCCTCGCAGACCTCGTGGATCTGCAGCGCTGACATCACCCGGGCATAGACGTCCGCCCGCTCGAGGGCATCCTGCAGGGCCAGCGCATTGATCACGGTGGCCAGCATGCCCATGTGGTCGCCCGTGACCCGGTCCATGCCTGCTCTGGCGAGACCAGCGCCGCGGAAGATGTTGCCGCCACCGATCACCACCCCAAGCTGGATGCCAAGCTCGAC
>CAZQGA010000244.1:0-4003 GCA_964592735.1 uncultured Chromatiaceae bacterium
CGGCTGTCGCGCCAGAACAGCGTCTGGCGGGCGCGCAGCGTGACGTCATCGCTGAACACCACGTTGTGGCGATATGTGCCCTTGAGGTAGGGGTCGACCGGCGTGCGCAGGCGCACGCCCGCACCGAAATCGAAGCCGTTACGCAGCTGGCCCTGCTTCGTGTAGCCGAGGCCGAGCAGCCAGGATTCATCCCTGACATGGTTGAAGCTGCTCGGCATGGCCGTGCCGGTCTCGGCCTGTGAGTCGCGTTCGATTTCCTGGTCGTCGGCACGGCCGAAGAGCAGGGCCATACGCCGTTTGGCCGTCGGCAGCGCAAGGCGTGCACGCAGGCGTACGCGGGTGCGCAGGCCGTCGCGGTCGTCCCAGACTTCCGTGACACCAAGGCGGCCGAACGTGGCATCGGAGTCCTGGTCGTAGCGGCGGGTACCGAACAGGCCGTCGAACCAGCGGGCCGTGCCGCAGACGCCGAGGTAAACCCCGCGCTGCATGCGGTCGAGCATTTCCCCGCCCGTCGAACCGGGCTGGTCGCACTGGTACTCGAGGCGCTGGCTGTCATCCCGGGTGACGGGATCCGGGGCAGGGCCGGCATCGGCAGCCGCTGCAGGTGGCATTTCGGCCGGCTCCATGGCGATCCCCGTGGCGGGCTCCTCGGCGAGCACGGCCGGGATGCCTGGCCAGAGAAGCGTCAGGCCGGCAGCCGAAGCACAGCACAGGCGGCGGATGTCGTAGCGCACAGCACTCATGACGACCTCATCCCCGTGACGGGCCCATCCTAACCCGGACCACGTCCCCGTGGGCACGACGTGGTTCGCTGTATGATGCCGTCGTCAGCATCCTCAACGACAAGGCGCGGGCTGTCGTGGATACGATGGAATAGTTGCCCTCATCGGCCTGTTGTTCGCGGCCCTGCGGCTGACGTGGCGGACGGGTGGTGCGGTCCCTGCGGCTGGCCTGCCTCCCAGCGGTTATGATGTGCGCCCGGAATTGCCCGGGTTGCCGGCGTCCCCGGGCACCATGGCCTGTCACCGCATGAATCGTATCGCCTGCCACCACCCGCCGCCCGATGCGGCTGCAGTTGTCTGCCGTGGCTAGGAAGGCCAGGGGTGCGCAGCGCCGTTCTCCGGGCGCACTCATCCGGGCTGGCATCAGGCGCACGGGCCGCGGAGTCTGGTGGCTGCTCCGCCAGCGGCTGGTGTGGGTGCCGCTCGCGGCGCTGACGCTGGTTTTCATCGGCTATCTCTTCTGGCTGGACCACCTCGTCACCAGCCGTTTCGACGGGCGGCGCTGGAACCTGCCAGCCCATGTTTATGCACGACCGCTGGAGCTCTACGAGGGCCGGCTGCTGTCGGCGGAGGGCTTCGCTGCGGAATTGCGGCGCCTGGGCTACCGCAGCGTGGCGTCCCCGGATCAACCCGGCACCTTCCGCCGCAGCGGCACACGCATCGAGCTGGTGACGCGGCCCTTCCGCTTCTGGGACGGTGCGCAACCGGCACAGGCGGCCAGCGTTGGGTTTGCCGGGAGTTCGATCAGCTCGCTGCGCAGCGCCGCGGGCGGCGTGCTGCCCGTCCTGCGCCTGGATCCGCTGCTTATCGGCAGCGTGTTTCCCGCCGATGGCGAGGACCGCATCATCGTCGAGCCCGGTGATGTGCCGCCGCTGATCCCGACCGCACTGCGCGTGGTGGAGGACCGCCGCTTCGAACAGCATCCGGGCATCGACGTGCTGGCGATCCTGCGTGCGCTCGTCGTCAACGTCGCTTCGGGTGAGGTGCGCCAGGGCGCCAGCACGCTGACACAGCAGCTGGTGCGCAGCTACTTCCTCAGCAACGAACGCACGTTCAGCCGCAAGGCGCGTGAGGCGCTGATGGCGCTGCTGCTGGAGGTCCACTACAGCAAGGGCGACATCCTCAATGCCTACCTGAACGAGATTTACCTGGGCCAGGACGGCAGCCGCGCCGTGCATGGCTTCGGCCTGGCGAGCCAGTTCTATTTCGGCAAGCCTCTCGCCGAGCTGCAACTGCACGAGATGGCGACCCTGGTGGCCGTGGTGCGCGGGCCTTCCTACTACGATCCGCGCCGGCACTCCGAGCGTGTGCTCGCGCGGCGCAACCTGGTGCTGAAGCTGCTGGCGGAGGATGGCGCGATCACCGCGGCGCAGGCCGAGGCTGCCAGCGCACACAAGCTCGGCGTCGTCCTCGACCGCAACGTCGCGGCGAGCTACTACCCGGCGTTTCTGGCGCTAGTGAACCGCGAACTGGTCGAGCATTACCGCGAGGAGGACCTCACGACCGCGGGCCTGCATGTATTCACGAGCCTCGACCCGATGCTGCAGTCGGTGGCGGAATCGGCGCTGGCGGCGGGCACCGGGCGCCTGCAGCGGCCGAAGAAGCCCGAGCTGCAGGGCGCCGTGGTGATGGTCGACCCGCAGACCGCCGATGTGCTGGCCGTGGTTGGCGGGCGGCGTCCCGGCTTCGAGGGCTACAACCGTGCGCTGGATGCCCGCCGGCCGATCGGCTCGCTCATCAAGCCGGTGGTCTACCTGGCGGCGCTGGAGGCCGGGCGCACGCTTGCGACGCGCATCGATGATGCACCGATCGAAGTCAAGCTCGCGCGGGGCAAGACCTGGCTGCCACAGAACTTCGACAAGCAGGCGCATGGTGAGGTCCCGCTGGTGCGCGCGCTCGCCGAGTCCATGAACATGGCGACGGTGCGCCTCGGCATGGAGGTGGGCGTGCCCAAGGTGGTGAAGATGCTCGAGCGGCTGGGCGTGGAGGCGAAAGCCGAGCCGAATCCCTCGCTGCTGCTCGGTGCGCTGGACCTGGCGCCGCTGGAGGTGGCCCAGCTCTACAGCACGCTGGCAAGCGGTGGCTTTCGCTCGCCACTGCGTGCGGTGCGTGCCGTGCAGGGACCGGATGGCGCGCTGCTGACGCAGTTCCCGTTGCGCACGGAGCAGGCGGTGGACCCGGCGCTGGTTTACCAGCTTGACCAGGCGCTGGTGCAGGTCATGCGCCGTGGTACCGGACGTGCAGCCGGCAACCGCCTGCCAGCCGGCGTCATCGCCGCGGGCAAGACCGGGACCTCCAACGACCTGCGCGACAGCTGGTTTGCCGGTTTTACGCAGGACCTGCTGGCCGTGGTCTGGATCGGCTACGATGACAACCAGCCCACCGGACTCACCGGCGCCAGCGGTGCCATGTCCGTGTGGAGCGAATTGCTCGGGCAGCTGCCGCTGGTGAGTTTTGCCGCGCTGCCGCCCGAGGGACTGACCACCCTCAACATCGACTACCCGACGGGGCTTGCAGTCCCCGAAGGGTGTGGTGACCCGGTGCTGATTCCGGTGCCCCTGGGTACCGATGTGCCGCCGCTGCCGGGGTGCGAGCCCGGGCCGGCGGATATCGCGGAGAAGACGCTCGAATGGTTGCGTGGCCTGATACATCGCTGAATGCGGAGCCGGATCTCCTCCGGCAGATTCGCCGCCTGGTCATCGGCCTGCTGCTCGTTCTGCCGGCCGCCTGTACGGTGCCGGTATACGAGCCACCGCCGCCGCCTCCGGTCCCGCCGGTGGAAACTGTGCGAGCACCGGTGCAGCCCGCACCGCCGCCGCAGCCAGTGCCGGAAATCGTCACTCCGCCGGCACCGCCACCGCCCATTGCGCCACCACCACCGCCGGCTTCCAGCGGGGCGACTGTGGCGCTGTTGCAGCAAGGTCGCCAGCAGGCCGCTGCCGGCAACTATCCGCTGGCGACGTCGTCGCTGGAGCGGGCGCTGCGCATCAATCCGGCCGATGCGGATCTCTGGTACGAACTCGGTCGCGTCAAGCTGGCGCAGGGTGATTACGCACAGGCGGAGAGCATGGGGCGACGTGCCCTGTCCCTGGTCGGCAGCGATCCCGACCGTCGCGCCCGCTGCGAAGACCTCATCGCCGCCGCCCGCCGCAACCGCTGAGGATTTCGGTGCCGGTGTTACGGTTATTCGGTTATTGGTACTGGTGCCGTCCCGAAACGCA
>CAZQGA010000245.1:0-3978 GCA_964592735.1 uncultured Chromatiaceae bacterium
AGATCGGAAGTTTTCAGCCTTAACTCAACCGTCCGTGGAAATGGGGTAGAACCCCGAAGGAGTAGTCCTCCTGGTTGCGCAACTGGTACTGCGTGCCGTCGCAGGTGGTTGGCGTATAGGCGCCGTAGATCGAGGTGGCGGGTGTGGCGCCGATCGCCTGTGGCGGGTTGACCGGGAAGCCCTGCAGGGCAGCCGTGGACGCCTGGCAGGTCGGGTCGCTCCAGAAGAACTGGAAGGCGCCACTGGTGCCCTCGGAACCCAGGTCATTGTGGATGTTGCTGTACAGGCCCCAGGCGGTGAGGTCGGCCCAGCCGAGGTCATGGTTCAGCTTGGACGACAGCTCGAATGCTTTCTGGTTGTTGAATGACTGGATGTTCGGGTTGAACTTGAAGTCGTGGCCGTTGACGTTTTCGTAGAAGCCATTGATGAACGCCGCATTGGGCAGGTGGAATACCGAGTTGAAGATGATCGAGCCGCCATCCACTTCGCCATAGCGCGCCTTGGTGTCGAGGCTCGTGTCCGGGCTGATATCCCAGATCAGGCGACCGGCGACGCTCCAGTCCTTCTGGAAGTCCACGCAGTCCTTGCAGCCGGAGTAGGGGTAGTACTGCTGCGGGTAGCTGTTGCCGGTATCGACGGTCTTGTAGTAGCCGTCGGTGTCACGGTAGCTCGCGCTGGCGCCCCACTTCAGGCTGTCACCGAGCGGGCCGCTCACATTGCCCTGCAGCTGCCAGGTGCTGTCCTCGGCGACGCTCGCCTTCACGTCGCCACCGAAGGTATCGCCCGGCTTCTTCGTCGTGATGACGAAGGCGCCAGCCGCGGCATTGCGCCCGTAGATGGCGCCCTGCGGGCCCTTCAGCACCTCGATCTGCTGCAGGTTGAGGTACTCGCGGTTGAGCGCCGCGGGGTTGGTCATCAGGATGCCGTCGACGACCAGCGCGTAGTTGGTCTCGGCGTCGCGGGCACCGTTGATGCCGCGGATGTTGACCTGGCTGTCGGCGACCTCGGCCGCGTTGACGATGGAGACACCCGGCGTCATGGCGATGAAGTCACGGGCGCGGTGGATACCGGCGTCCTCGATGGCCTTGGCGGAGAGCACGTCGACCGTGCCCGGCACGTCCTTCACCGATTCCGCGCGCTGGCGCACGGTGACGACGATCTCGGTGATGTCGTCTGCGGCAGACACGGGCATCGCCAGCCCGGCGGTACAGCCGGCAACGGCCAGCGAAACCACCAGGTGGTTGGCAAATCGACCCTTGGCCGCAGACAATGAGTGCTGCTGATAGAGCATGGAATTTCCCCCTTGGAAGGCCCCTCTGCCCGTGGTGGAACCCGGATGGGCGGACACCGGCAAATGGATTGCAAGCTACAGTAAATGCAGAAGCTGGACTCAGTCAAATTGTTGTCTGTGCACGACATACCAGGGAGCAGGCCAGCATGAACGAGCAAACCATCGTCATCACGGGAAGTACTCGCGGAATTGGCAGGGGGCTCGCCGCGGAATTCCTCCGCCGTGGCCACGAGGTCGTGGTCAGCAGCCGCAGCCAGGCCGCCGTGGATGCTGCGGTGGCGGAACTGGGCCCGCGTGGCTCAGTATTCGGCCAGGCCTGTGACGTGCGCAGCCTGGCGGCGAACCAGGCGTTGTGGGATGCCGCCATCGACCGCTTTGGCCGCGTGGACATCTGGATCTGCAATGCTGCCGTCGCCACGGACTGCAGGTTTTTTGGTGAGCAGCCAGGCGAGCACATCGCGGCAACGCTGGATACCAATCTGGCGGGTACGATGTATGGCACACGCGTGGCCCTGGCGGGCATGCGGCAGCAGGGTGGCGGGCGCATCTATACCCTCGAGGGATTCGGCAGCAATGACATGCTCTCGCCGGGTCTCACCACCTATGGCACCACCAAGCGTGCGATCCGCTACTTCACTGCGGCAATTGCCAGGGAATGCGCAGGTTCACCGGTGCTGGTGGGATCGTTATCCCCGGGGATGGTGCCGACGGACCTGCTGCTTTACTCCTCCAGGGGCGAGGATGCGGCGGCCTGGACCCGCGCCCGGCGGATCATGAACATCCTTGGCGATCCGATCGAGGTGGTGACGCCATGGCTGGTGGAGCAGGCGCTCGCCAACCGGGCGCAGGGCAGCCGTATCACCTGGCTGACGCGCGGCAGGGCGCTGCGCAAATTCCTGGTCGCCCCGCTGCGCAAGCGTGACCTGATGGCAGCCGTCGAGGCGAGGAGCGAGCTGATCGTGCGCTAGCGTGACGGTGCAGCGGGTGCCCCGATGCCGTGGTGGGGCCCCGGCTCAAGCGCGGCGCGTATCCTGTCCGGATCCTGTCAACCACGGTACACCGTCTCCGTTACATCATGGTTCACGCGATGGCGAGTTGCCACGCGTGGGGGTTACCCGGCATCAACCCTCCTTATGCCGTTTTGACGACAGGCCCTGTCCATGTCCCGATTCCGTCCCGTGCTGTTCTGGCTCCACCTGGGTTCCGGCCTTTTCGCCGGCATCGTCGTGTTCACCATGTCGATTACCGGTGTTGCCCTCACCTATGAAAAGCAGATGATCGAGTGGGCTGATCGTCAGCTGCTGCCTGTGGTGGCAGGGGGCAGTGCCCTGCCATTGCTGCCGGAGCAACTGCTGGCTGGTGTCCGTGAGGCCCACCCCGAAGCATTGCCAACCCAGCTCACCCTGCAAGCGGATCCCGCTGCGCCTGCGACGGTCACGCTGGCTGCGACCGGCCCGGTCCTGGTCGATCCCCGGACAGCTGTGGTCGTCGGCGCGCCACCCTCGGGCTTGCGGGACTTTTTCAGGACGATGAGGAACTGGCATCGCTGGCTGGCGCTCGAGGGCGCGAGCCGTCCGCTTGGCAAGGCCGTGACCGGTGCGGCCAATCTCATGTTCCTGTTCCTCGTCGCCAGCGGCTTGTACCTGTGGATGCCCGGCTTGTGGACGCGGGTACGCCTGCGCAACGTCCTGTGGTTCCGGCGCAACCTCTCGCCGAAAGCGCGGGACTTCAACTGGCACCACGTGGTTGGCTTCTGGGCGGCGATCCCGCTGGCCCTGGTCGTCGTCGGTGCCGTGCCGATCTCGTATACCTGGGCCGGCAATTTCGTGTACCGCGTCGCCGGCACAACCCCGCCGCTGCAGGCCGGCCCGCCTCCCGGCCGGCCCGATGAGGTGTCGCAACCTGTCCTGCAGGACGGGCTCGACCAGCACTTCAGGCTCGCGAGGGACCAGGTCAGTGGGTGGCGCACGATGAACATCCGTCTGCCCCGGGCGGCGAGCCAGCCTTTTGTATTCACCATTGACCAGGGGTACGGCGGACAGCCGCAGAAGCGCGGGACGCTCACCGTGGACCAGGCCAGCAGTGTCGTTGCAAAGTGGGAAACCTTTGCCGATCTCGACGCCGGGCGCCGGCTGCGGGCCTGGTTCCGGTTCGTACACACCGGCGAGTATTACGGACTTCCCGGCCAGACGACTGCCGGCATCGTTTCGGCGGGAACCGTCGTGCTTGTCTGGACGGGATTCGCGCTCGCCTGGCGGCGGTTCCAGGCCTGGCTGCGCCGCCGGGCATCGGCCCGCCGGGCGCCACTGGAATCCGCCGGGGCCTGAGCGCATCCGGGGCGCCTGCAAGCCGCGGCGCTTTTCGGGCAGAATGCGCGCGGTTTGGCCGTGCCCACAGGATCATCATGACGGAAGCAGCTGACAGCGCCAGCAAGGACTTCATTCGCCAGATCGTCGCCGACGACCTGGCGAGCGGGCGGCACCGGCGCGTCGTCACGCGCTTTCCGCCCGAGCCCAACGGCTTCCTGCACATCGGGCACGCCAAGAGCATCTGCCTCAACTTCGGCATCGCCGCCGAGTTCGGCGGGGATTGTTATCTCCGCCTCGACGACACGAATCCCGCGAAAGAGGACCAGGAATACGTCGATGCCATCCTCGAAGGGGTGCACTGGCTCGGTTTCGACTGGG
>CAZQGA010000246.1:0-3963 GCA_964592735.1 uncultured Chromatiaceae bacterium
ATCCTCACGCTGGACGCCGTGGTCTGCAACGAAGCCCGCCACGGTGGCAACCTGGGTGCCGAGGGTTCCGTGGCCTACCTGTTCAGCGAAGCAGGCATGCTGACTTTTTCAGCAGGCATCGACGAGGAGCGGTTGCTCGCGCTGGCTCTCGATGCAGGCGCGGAGGATGTCGTCATGGGGGGCGATGGATCGGCGGAGGTGCTGACCGCGCCGGCCGATTTCACGACGGTACGTGACCACCTGCTGGCAGCCGGGCTGGTGCCCGACAGTGCTGAAGTTACCTGGCGTGCGGCGACAGGTGCACCACTCGGCATGGAGGATGCGCTGCGCGCGGTCAAGTTGCTCGAGGCGCTCGAGGATATCGACGACGTCCAGCAGGTACACGCGAACGCCGAGTTTCCCGAGGAGGTGCTGGCGAGCCTCGGCTGAGGCGGCCGGCAGCAGGTGATGGCGGGTGAGATGACGGCGGGCTGGACACGCATCCTCGGCATCGACCCCGGGTCGCGGATCACGGGCTGGGGTGTGGTCGATGCCCACGGCCCGGCGACGCGCTACGTCGCCAGCGGCTGCATCCGCACGGGTGGCGAGGATATTGCCGCACGCCTGCGCGAGATCTTCGCGGGTGTCAGCGAAGTGGTTCTCCGTCACCAGCCGGTCGAGCTCGCCATCGAGCGGGTATTCGTCCACCGCAATGCAGACAGCGCCCTCAAGCTGGGCCAGGCCCGTGCAGCCGCCATCTGTGCGAGCTTCGAGGGACGGCTGGCCGTGCACGAATACGCTGCGCGGGCTGTGAAGCTCGCCGTCGTCGGCCAGGGTGGTGCTGAAAAGCCGCAGGTGGCACACATGGTGCGTGCCTTGCTGCAGGTGACGGCGCCACTGGTTGCCGACGAGGCAGATGCGCTCGCGGTGGCTCTTTGTCATGCCCACACGCGCGGGCTCGGTGCACGCCTTGCCGCGGCGAGACGGTTGCGGGTGGTCCGGCGATGATAGGGTTCATCCGGGGTACCCTTCTGCACAAGGATCCGCCGCAGTTGCTGGTGGAGGTGGCTGGCGTCGGTTACGAAATCGAGGCACCGGCATCGACCTGGGTGCAACTGCCGGAGACCGGAACCGAGGTCAGGCTGCATACGCACATGGTCATTCGCGAGGACCAGCACCTGTTGTTCGGATTTGCCACCGAGGCCGAGCGCAGCCTGTTTCGTGACCTGCTCAAGGTCACCGGGGTTGGTGCACGCATCGCGCTGGGGATCCTGTCGGGCATCAGTGTCGAGGGCTTTGTGCGTTGCGTGCAGGCGCGCGACACGGCAGCGCTGACGCGCGTACCGGGCGTAGGGCGCAAGACCGCCGAGCGCCTGATCCTGGACCTGGGTGAGCGCGTGGAGGCGATGGCGGCAGCTGGTTTCACGGTGCCAGCCACGCCTGCGGGTACGCCGGAAACTGGCGCCCCGGCAGAAGTCATGGGGGCGCTCCAGGCATTGGGATACCGCCCGGCGGAGGCGCGACGCATGGTGGAACAGGCACAGGCCGCCGGTGCCGTGACCACGGCCGGGATCCTGCGCGCGGCGCTGCGGGCGGCAGCGCCAAACAGCTGATGACCGGGGGGACGGCATGAGTGACGAACAGGCTGATCGCATCATCTCCGCCGCCGGTCGCGGCGAGGAGGAAGCCTACGAGCGCGCCATTCGTCCACGCACCCTCGACGATTACATCGGGCAGGCCTCGGTCAAGCGCCAGATGCAGATATTCGTCCAGGCGGCGCGCCAGCGGGCTGAAGCCCTGGATCACGTGCTGATCTTCGGGCCGCCCGGGCTCGGCAAGACGACGCTGGCGCACATCGTCGCGAATGAACTCGGCGTGAACCTGCGTCACACCTCGGGTCCGGTGCTCGAACGGCCCGGTGACCTCGCCGCGCTGCTGACGAACCTGGAGGCCCGCGATGTCCTGTTCGTCGACGAGATTCACCGCCTCAGCCCGGTCGTCGAGGAGGTGCTCTACCCGGCGATGGAGGACTTCCAGCTCGACATCATGATCGGCGAAGGCCCGGCGGCACGTTCGATCAAGCTCGACCTGCCGCCGTTCACGCTGGTGGGGGCGACGACACGGGCGGGGCTGTTGACCTCTCCGCTGCGCGACCGCTTCGGGATCGTGCAGCGGCTGGAGTTCTACACGGAGGATGAACTGCACGATATCGTCACCCGTGCGGCGCACATTCTCGGCGTGGCTATCGACCCGGGTGGCGCCCGGCTCATTGCAACACGCGCGCGTGGTACACCGCGCATTGCCAATCGCCTGCTGCGGCGCGCACGCGATTACGCGCAGGTCAAGGGCAACGGGCGCGTGGACGAGGCTACGGCCCGGGCGGCCATGGACATGCTGGAAGTCGATCCCAATGGTTTCGACGTCATGGATCGTCGCCTGCTGCTCACCATCATCGAGAATTTTGCGGGTGGGCCGGTGGGTGTTGAGTCGCTGTCTGCGGCTGTTGGTGAAGAGCGCGGCACCATCGAGGACGTGCTGGAGCCATTCCTGATCCAGCGCGGCTTCCTGATGCGCACGCCCCGGGGCCGTGTGGCGACGGCACGGGCCTACCAGCACTTCGGGTTGCCGCTGCCACGCAGTGCCGGCGCATCACCGCTTTCCCTGTTCGGGGAACAGGATGCGCAGGACCCTGCCTGAGGCCGCCATGACAGCACCAGCATCTTCCGGCTGGCACCAGTTTCCGGTGCGCGTGTATTTCGAGGACACCGACTCGCAGGGTGTCGTGTACTACGCCAACTATCTCCGTTTCATGGAGCGGGGGCGAACCGAGTGGCTGCGCAGCCATGGCGTGGAACAGGATCAGCTGCTTTCCGTGCACGGCCTGTGCTTCTCCATCACAGCCGCGGATGTGCGGTTCCACCGGCCGGCGCGCTTCAATGACGAACTGGTGGTGCGCACACGGCTTGCTGCCCGCGAACGGGTACGTTTTGCCCTCGACCAGGAAGTGTGCCTGGCGCGCGATGGCAGCCTGCTGGTCAGCGCGCGCTGTGAGGCGGCGTGTCTGGCGGCTGCGGGATTCAGGCCGCGCCGCATACCGCCGGGAATCCTGCCGGATACGGCTGTTGGAACCGACTGAAACCAGGTGAGCATGCATGACCTCCAATCATTCCTTCCTTGACCTGCTGTTGGGCGCAAGCTTCGTCGTACAGGTGGTGCTGCTGGTGCTGCTGGCGGCCTCGGTTGCCTCCTGGGCAATCATCCTGCGCAAGCGCAGGACACTGCGTGAGGCAGTCCTTGGTTCCGACGCGTTCGAGTCCACTTTCTGGGGCGGTGGAGATCTCACGGCGATCTATCGTGACGTGACCCGGGACGGCAATACGCCTGCCGGCATGGCGGGCCTGTTCGAGGCCGGCTTTCGCGAGTTCCGCCGGCTGGCGCAGCAGTCCGGGCTCGGGCCCCAGCAGGTACTGGAGGGCTGTCGTCGGTCCATGCAGGTTGCCCAGATGCGGGAGATGGATCGTCTCGAGCAAAATCTCGCCACGCTGGCGACCATTGGCTCGACCAGTCCCTACGTGGGCCTGTTCGGTACCGTCTGGGGCATCATGAATTCCTTCCAGGCCATCGGTACGGTCCAGTCAGCGACCCTGGCGATGGTGGCACCCGGCATCTCCGAGGCGCTGGTTGCCACGGCCATGGGCCTGTTTGCGGCGATTCCGGCCGTGATTGCCTACAACCGCTACGCCGACAAGGTGACGCGCCTGGAAGTGCGTTTCGACACCTTCACCGAGGAGTTCTCGGCCATCCTGCAACGTCACGCGCACCCGCGGCCGGCGGGCGAGCGCGAAGGAAAGTAGGCCGCCATGCGTCGCAAGCCCAGGCGTCGCCTGATGGGTGAGATCAACGTCGTGCCCTACATCGACGTGATGCTCGTCCTGTTGATCATCTTCATGGTAACCGCGCCGCTCCTGACCCAGGGCGTGGAGG
>CAZQGA010000247.1:0-3903 GCA_964592735.1 uncultured Chromatiaceae bacterium
CGCGGTGCAGTTCGCGCTCGTCGAGGATGCCCCGCTCGCGGAGGATCTCCGCCAGGTGCCAGGAAATGGCCTCGCCCTCGCGGTCAGGGTCGGTGGCGAGGTAGACCGCATCGGCCTTCTTCGCGGCGCGGGCGATGGCATCGACGTGTTTGGTGTTGCGCTCGATGAGCTCGTAGCGCATGCGGTAGCCGTTGCCGGTATCGACCGCGCCCTCCTTGGGCACGAGATCACGGACGTGGCCGTAGGAGGCCAGGATCTCGTAATCCTTGCCGAGGTATTTGCCGATCGTCTTGGCCTTGGCCGGTGATTCGACGATTACGACCTTGCTAGCCATTGTTTTCCATACCCATAGACGACAAACCGCGGCTGGGCCGCGGTCGGGGGAAGCGATGCCTGCCGTACAGCGTCAGTGCACGAGGCCGGTGTTCTCCTCAAAGACCAGGTCTTCCATGCGGGCAAAGGCGTTTTCCTGCTCCGCCTGGCTGAAAAGCACCATCAGCGTAACCCATTTGACCTGCTCGACGTCGATCTCGCCAGGGCCGAGGGCCATGAGCCGGTCGATGACGAGTTCGCGACTGAGCGGCGACAGGATACCGATGTGCTCGAGGTAAATCAGGTAGCCGCGGCAGCTGGTATCGAGGCGCGACATTTCCAGGGCGTTGAACAGGCGCACCGCATGGCCGCCAGGCGCCGAGGGGAAGGGGCCATCCGGGGTACGGTTGAGGTCCTCGAGCCAGTCCAGCGCGCGGTCGACCTCGGGCTCGCCAAACCCTGCCTGGAGGAGTTCCTGGCGCAGGACACCGTGGTCGGTGGCCTCGTCGTGCTCGGAAAACGTCTCAAACAGGTACATGAGCACGTCGAGTACGCTGTGGTTCATTGCGTTTGCTGACCTCCGGCGAGAGCCGTTACCTCTGTCGCTGGTAGCGGCCGCCCGGCAAGGGCTGCACCGAGCCCTCCAGCTCGAGGATCAGGAGCATGGAGGAAACCTCCGCTGCCGTCAATCTGCTGCGCCGGGCCAGCGTATCGGCATCAACGGTGTCCCAGCCGAGGGCATCGAGCAGGCGCTGGTAGTCCGGGTCGCGCTCCGGGCCTGCTGTCGCAGCGGCCGCAAGCGCCGGTGGCGCTGCCTGCGTCACGGCCAGGAGGGCGGCGACCTCTTCAAGGATGTGTGCGGTCGATTCCACCAGTTTTGCGCCCTCGCGGATCAGTCGATGACAACCCTTGGCCAGTGGATTGTGGATCGATCCGGGGATCGCGAAGACCTCACGGCCCTGCTCGACGGCACGCCGGGCGGTGATCAATGCGCCGCTTTGCAGGCGAGCCTCCACCACCAGCGTGCCGATGGCCAGTCCGCTGATGATGCGGTTGCGGCGCGGGAAGTTGGCGCGTAGCGGCCCCATGCCCGGCAGAAATTCGCTGCATAGCGCACCCTGCCGGGCGATGGCCTCGGCCAGTGCGGTGTGCTCGCGCGGATAGACCTGGTCGGGTCCGGTACCGAGCACGGCGAGCGTGTGGCCGCCACCGGCCAGTGCGCCTGCGTGTGCCGCAGCGTCGATCCCCAGCGCCAGGCCACTGGTGATGCTGAGGCCGCAACCCGCCAGGTGGCTCGCAAAGGCATGTGCCGTGGCACTGCCGCCGGGGCTGGCGTTGCGGCTGCCGACGATGGCGAGTTGGGGCGTGGCGAGGCAGGCGGGATCGCCGCGGACGAATAGGGCCACCGGTGGGTCGGGAATCTGGCGCAGCAGGGCGGGGTAGCGCGGATCGGCCCAGCTGACGAGGTGGCGATCAGGGGCGCCCGTGAGCCAGGTTTCGGCGGCGGCCAGGCGTGCTTCGTCTGGCGCACGCAGCCGGGCGACCAGCGTATCGGTGGCGCCGGCGGCCTGCAGTGCGGCGTCGCTTGCTTCCGCCAGGGCCTCGATCCCGCCTGCTGCCGCGAGCAGGCCTGCGAGTTCCACGCCGCTGAGGCCCGGGGTGTCTGCCAGGATCAGCCAGGTTCGCTGCATCAGCGGGCCCATAAATAACACAGCCCGCCATGGGGCGGGCTGTGCATGCGACGGGCAGTGACGGTGAACCGCGCCAGCGGCGTAGCGGCGGTGGTGAAGCTATGGATTCCTGACCGTGTCGTGGACATGCATTTCACTGGTGGCGCGCATGATGAGCGCATAGCTCAGGCGGTCGTAGGCGCGGAACACCATTGCAAGCCCTGCCGGCTCTTCCGGCAAGAGGACATTCGCCGAGATTCGCCCGGGTTTGCTGGAATCGGCGATCTTCTGGCCCGCCTGCCAGACACGCAGCACGTTGCCGGGGGCAAGGCCGTGGCGGCTGCCACGGTTGATGACGATGACCTGGTACTGGCCGACCTGCGAGACACCGTCCATCACGGCGATGATGGAGCCCGTCACGGGCCGGGCCGGGGCGCTGGGGACGAATTCAGCGGGAAAGGCGAGCTCCTGGGAGATCAGCCGGTCGCCTTCCGTGGCCTCGCGGCTGCTGTCGGTCATGAATGCAGTGGAGGGATCGCCAACGCTGCGCACCGTGGCGGCACCGACATAGATGCCTTCGTAGCCGAGTACCTTGTCGTTGTCGGGATCGACCAGCGGTTTGCCGACCTTGACCACGCTGTAGCCATGGTCCACGCCCTTGACCTTGCCCCGGACGTAGAGCTCATTGCCGGCAGCGCCCATGAGATGGCGACCGCGGATGGAGACGATGTAGGGGGACTTCCTGATTTCGTCCTGCTGCAGCACCGAGCCGCGGCTGAGGAAGGCGCCGATCACTTCCAGCGGGATCGGCGGGATCGCGCTGTCGAGCGCGGATTCACGCACGCGCGGCGAGAGTTTTTCCGTACTGCCCGACTGCACGGCTGCGCTGCCGCGCTGGACCTGCAGTTGTGGCTTGCCGTCGACGTAGACGAGCGTCAGCACGTCACCGGGATAAATAAGGTGCGGATTGCCGACCTGTGGGTTGGCATACCAGATCTCCGGCCATTGCCACGGATCGTTGAGGAAGGCCGAGGCGATGCCCCACAGGGTGTCACCGCGCTTGACCGTGTAACTGTCCGGGTGGCCCGGGTTGAGAAGCGTGGAGCCGGCAGTGGCTTCCGCGGCGGCCAGCGTAATGCCGGCTCCCGTTGCCGCAACGGCAGGGCCGAGGAGCAGCGAAGCGGTACACACGGCGAGGACAGCCGGAACGAACGTGGGGCGAGAGATCTTCATGGATGCTCCATCCCTAGACTGGCAGCCGCGCCGGGTGGTTGGGCCACCGGTGCTAAAATCCCGCCCAATCGGTCGGGATCGCGACGCGACACACTATTGCGACAACAACTCTGGAACCCGCGGCCATCGAACCCAACCCCGATGGCCGGGGACGAAACGGATGCGGTATATCATAAAAATATCGAATCTTCATAGCGATGGACGCGAAACTGTGAAGGAGCGCCCATGGCATTGCTGAAGATCCTGGAATACCCGGACCCACGCCTGCGGACCCGCGCCGCGGCTGTGCAGGTCGTCGATGACAAAATCCGGCGGCTGGTGGCCGACATGCTCGAGACCATGTATGCGGCGCCGGGCGTGGGCCTGGCGGCCACCCAGGTGGATGTGCACCTGCGGGTCATCGTCCTGGACGTGTCCGAGGACCAGAGCCAGCCACTGGCCTTGATCAACCCGGAGATCCTCGCGCAGGAGGAGACCGAGACCGGTGAAGAGGGCTGCCTGTCGGTTCCCGGTTTCACCGAAACCGTGCAGCGGGCGCGGCGCATCCGGGTCCGTGCGCTCGATCGCGAAGGCAGGCCCGTGGAATTCGATGCCGAGGACCTGCTGGCTGTGTGCATCCAGCACGAGATGGATCACCTCGAGGGCAAGCTCTTCGTCGATTACCTCTCCGAGCTCAAGCGCCAGCGCA
>CAZQGA010000248.1:0-3853 GCA_964592735.1 uncultured Chromatiaceae bacterium
CAGTTGCAGCGAGGCGCCGATGCCCTGGTAGGACAGGCTCATCTGGATCCGCTGCTCCTCGGACTGGCGCGGCGACAGGTAGCTGGAATGGGGATCGAGTGTGCGCGCGAAAGCGTTCATGAACGTTTCGAACACTTCGTCGCTGTCGATCTCGTTGGTGCGCTTGAGCACCCGCTCGTAGCGCTTGCGCAGGATGGTCGCGGCCTCTGACCAGCTCTTGTCCGCCATCAGCAGGCTGATGGTGTCGTTCTTGACCCGCCGGCGCCAGTTGTCCTGCATCTCCTGCGGGCTGGTGATCCACGGTGATTTTTCACGATCGAACTGGTAGTCCTCATTGAGCGTGAAGTCCGGTTCCTTGTCGAGCAGGGAGATGGCGTAGCTGAGGTGTTGCTGGGCGCGCAGCCGGTACAGGCGGAAGATGTCGAATATCGGTTCGATGTCGCCGGTTGCCAGCACATCATCGAGGCTGTGCCGGTAGCGTGAAAAATAAATGATGTCCGGCTCGAGGAAATACTGGCGATTCCTGTCCAGCGCCTGCAGGTAATTGGCAAGGATCTGCTCGGACATGCGATCGTCGATCGGCTGGCGCGTGTAGTGGTAGCCCTCGACGAGGCGTACGGTCATGCGTGCCACCTGCCGCTGCCGGCTGGTGACATCGAGAATGCCGGGAACTCCGGTGGACGGGCTGGGCTGGGCCGTTGGCGCAGCCGCAGGAGTCGCAGCCTGCGCCAGGCCACTGAGGATGAGCACTGCGGGCCAGAGGGTGCCAGCCAAGCGCCTGGGCCGCTGCAGCCACGGTTTCATATTTGCGTTGTCAGGCATGATCCGCTTCAGTCTTGCCGTCAGGGATAACCGCAAAATCATAGCAAGCCCTCGGGGTAACCGCTGTGTTGGGCCGCAGCGCCAGCGTATGGAAATGGAGTTTGATGCAAGGGCTTGGCGTCATGCCGGTTCCCGGAGTGGATGGCCCGGTGTTCACACCGTTGAACCGTGGCCTTGGTTTGTTGTTGTTGGTTGGGCCGTCCTGGACCCATGTCGCATCCGGATCCAGGGACTATAGGAAATGCTGCCGGGAATCTTGCGGCAGCATGACATAAACACGAGAAAAGTTATAAAACTAATTGATAAAAACAATTTAGTTCAATGCCTACCGGCCGCCCCTGGCCTTGTTGCCGGGGTGTGCGAGAGCATCCTGTGCCGCAGCTTCCAGATCCCGATGATGAGTGTCGGGCCGGCGAGCAGGCCAAGCGCGAGGGGTGAGCCACCTGCGGCATCGTGGTAGATGGCGTCGAGGTAAGTGGCAAGTCCGCGTTGGCCCGCATACGGTGCAATGAAGCGGCCACCCGCCCAATAGGCAATGACGGGGAGCAGGAGGCCACCGGTCAGGATTGCCGCCAGCCAGATCAACACACTGGAAAGTTTCACGGCCGTGCTGCTCGCAGGAGGATTCGGCTTGGGACAGGGCAGCCATTGTCGCACCTGTCAGGGATACGTGGCTGCGCGCTGTTCAGGCACCGTCCTCCGGTCCGTGAATGAATTCGCGCAGTTGCCGGGCCATGTCCTTGCAGGCGGCAGACTGGGTGCGGGCGATCAGCGGCAGCGGGATGATCAGCGCGGGGATCATCGAGGTGCCGTGTACATCGGTGCTGACCGAGCCCGTGTTGCTGCGCCGGCGCAAGTCCCAGACTGCCGCATCGTAGGAGGCGTCATCCTCCCACCATGTCAGTCCAAAGCAGCCACCGCCGCCCGGGCCGACGGCACAGCTCAAGCTGCCGCCGCCGCTGGTTTTTTCCGTTGATCCCTCGATCCAGACGATATAGCGCACGCCCCGGGCCTCGATCTGCTCGGCCACACCCGGGCGCCCCAGGAGTTCAGGAAGTGCCTCGGCCGACTGCGGGGCAGTGCGCGGTTCGAACCAGGGAAACAGGGCATCGGTAAATTCCTGGGATGACGTCACACGCAGCCGGTTTTTGCCGGACTGCACGGAATCGTTGATGCAGGAGACGATGTCCTCTTCGACCGGCTTGCCCTTGTGGTAGCTCGCACCCAGGATCACGACGGATTCGCCAGCAGCAATGCCTGTCGGCCCGTTTTTCGATTCCTCGAGACGTGAAGTCATGCAGCCGGAGAGCAGCATGGCTGTGGTGGCGGCTGTGAGCAGCACACCCGGCGCCCTGGTACCAGTCAGGTCAGCGCGCATCTCAGGGCAACTCCTTGGCCAGGGTTTTGCGGATCTGCGGCTGACTCGCGAAACCAACGGCGATGGTCGCAGCAGCATCCCGCAGGGCCAGCATCGTGGCCCGCTCCACGGAGCGTTCATCACTCATGCCGTCGATGCCGCATTGTCCATAGGCAGTGACCGGCCATCGAACGATGAGCGCACCATCCGGCGCCAGCACGTCGAGATTGTAGCGAATCCACACGGCAAACTGATCCGTGGCCGATTGTGCCGGTGAAGACAGTTCAAAGGCGTCGATCGTCGGTGCGAGGATGACATCCGCTGCGGGCATGCCGGCCCGTGCCGCTTCAATGTCGCCAAATGGCACGGCTTCCCTGAACAGGGCTGCAAACACGGCATCGAACATGCGGACATTGGCATTGCCGAGGCGCACGGTCCATTCCTGCCGTGCGGCATCCGTTTCGTGGTGGACGTAATCCGCCATGGACGCGGGGTAGACGATGGCAGCCCGCAGCGGCAGTTGCTCCACCAGCGGGGCTGGAAACGGTTGCCTGATTTCGACCGCAGTGCCGCATCCGCCGAGCAGGAGTGCAGCAAAGACAGCCAGCCCAGGCCGGAACTGTTGCCACGGATGGCGGGTCGGTTGCGACGATTTGGCGTTGATCCGGATTTCCTGTGGCACGATGCGCATGAACCGGTTTCTCGCGCGCCCCCGTGGCGGAGCCGGTGTGGAGCAATTTACGGGCTGTGGCGGGCTCCGGCAAGGCGTGTGCGGCCAGCTTCACGCCGATTGCAGCAGGCAACCCCCGGCGTTAACCTGCGGGCCGATGAAAAACATGGATGAATTCTGGGCCCGTTGCCGCACTGCGCTCGCGCCGGCGGATCCTGGTGGGCTGTATCGCGTGCGCCGGATCGGTAATACCCCACAGCTCAGTGCCAGCCTGCTCGGCCTGATCAGGGCTGGTGAGAAAACCGGGCTGTTTTCCAATCCCGAAGAACTGCAGCCACAACCGGCAGCCGGCGAATTTTTCATTTTTGCGGATTGCGACGGCCGGCCGCGTTGCGCCGTTCAGCTGACGGAGAGCCGGCAGTTGCGGTTTGCCGATGTTGGTCCGGCGGAGACGGCCTGCGAAAGCCCTGCCGCACGGGATCTGGCGGCCTGGCGTGAAATCCACGGGCGCTACTGGCAGCGCATCCGCGAGGCAGAGGGCCGTGTCTTCACCGAGGACATGCCCTTGCTGTTCCAGCGCTTCCGGGTTCTCTATTCGGAGGCCTGACCGGCGACAGCCTGGGGTGTGCAGGCCTTTGCGCTGCCCGGGCCGCCGGGCAGGCTGCAGATGGCCGTCTCGAACGGGTCCTTGGGTTCTTCGATGCCATGCGGGTCCGCATGGATGATGATCTCGCAGTCCGGATATTCCCTGCGGATTCCCATCTCGACGTCATCCATGATTTCGTGGCTTCGCCAGAGGGAAATATTGGGCGGCAGATCCAGGTGAAACTGCATGATGTAGTGCGAACCGCCGTGACGGGTACGCATGTCGTGCAGGCCGAGTACGTCAGGATGTTCCAGTGCAATCTGCTGCACGCGGCAGCGGTCCGCGTCCGGGATCTCGTGGTCGAGCAGGATCTCGAGTGCCTGGGAGATGATTTTCATGGAACTCAGCAGCACATAGC
>CAZQGA010000249.1:0-3816 GCA_964592735.1 uncultured Chromatiaceae bacterium
CCGGAGGCCTCCATCAGCCGCTCGATGAACCGCATCTGTCCGCCACAGCACATCCGTGCCGCGCAGCGCTTCCGCGAGATTTATGCCTGCTACCAGCGCCACCGCGACCTGATCACGGTCGGTGCCTACCGGGCCGGCTCCGACCCGCAGGTAGACCGCGCGCTGCGGCTGTGGCCGCGCCTCGAGGGCTTCCTGCGCCAGGAGATGCGCCAGGCCGTACCACTGGCAACCGCCATCGCCGAACTCGAGGCGCTGGTCAACAGTGACGGCGGCGAATAGGCGCCATGCCCACCCTGGACTGAGCGATGCGCCGCCGCAAGCCACTGACCACCCTGCAGCGCCTCGCGGAATTCGGCGCCGATGCCGCCTCGCGCGACGTCGGCCAGCGGCTGCGCGCCTTGCGTGCGGAAGAGGAACGCCTGCAGCAGATCAACGGCTACCTGCAACAGTACGAGCGGCTGGCCATGGATGCGGGAAGCAGCCTCACCGTCGCTGCGATCACCGGCCGGCGGCAGTTCACCGCACGCCTGCGCGAGGCCGCCAACCGGCAGCGGCAGGCCGTCACCGAGGAAGAGACCCGCTATCAGCAGCAGGTGGAACGCTGGCGTGGCGCGCGCGCCGAGGCCCTCGCCCTGCAGCGTTTCAACCAGCGGATCCGCGAGCGGGAGAACGAACATCGTGAGCGCCTGGAGCAACGGCTCCTCGACGAGATCGCCCTGCAACGGCGCTGACGAGCCGGGCCCGCAACTGGCGTGTGAACGAAGTCCGGGTCCGGCATGGGCACGGCCCCGGTCAATGACGCTGGCATGGATGTTGCTTTTTAAGTGCATTGAACGGGAGTACCTGCCGCCGTGACCGACGCCGTTGGAACGAATCCTGCCCTCGCCAGCCTCGCGCTGGCCGTTACCGCTGCTGCCGGCCCTCCTGCGGAGGGCACCGCAGCAGTCGCAGCCGATGCGGGCGAGACTGGAACCGGAGCTGGGCCGGCAGACTTCGATGCGCTCTTGCGTGACCTGCAGGCCCCAGCGGGCCAGGCCGCCCCGCCCGTGGGCGCCAGCAGCAAGCTCGCCACCAGGCCCGATGCAGCAGCAGCCCTCGGCACGACGACCCTGACCGATAACGAGACCGTGCTGTCGATGCTGATGGATCCTGCCGACGCCGCAGCTGTCGCGGGCCTCGCCGGTGAAGACGGCCCCGGCGGCAAAATCTGCGGTGAAGATTTGCCGGACAGCGGCAAGGACCTGCCGTCTCCAGATGACCAGGCGCTGCTCGCAGGCCTGCCAGGCATCGACCCCGGCCTGGCCAATCCGGTCATCGCGCTGCCGGTGCAAGAACCCACCGTGGCCGCATACGACCCCGCCATGACCATCGATCCCGACGCTGCCGCCGCGGCTGCCAGCATCAGCGGCACCGCCCGCCAGGCACTGCCTGTCCCGGACAACAAACCGGAGGCGGCCAACGACACGCCGGCCGCCCATGCAGCCGATACGGTCGATGGACTCGCACCGATGCTGGCAGCAGACGCAATCACGGCACATGGCGGCGTGAGCGCATCCAGCACACCGTCCGCTGCACCGGGTGGCTTCCACAGGAGTCTGGAGGCGATGCTCGCCGATCCGGCCCGGGCTGTGGCAATACGCGCCGACCACGGGACAGACTCCGCCAGCCTCGCACTCGCACAGGGTCCCGGGGTCACAGGCTCGACCGTGGCACAGCTGACTGCCAGCGGCATGACTGCGACCCTTCCTGACAACCTGCCAACCCTGCAACCGGGCGGCAACCCGGAGGCGTGGTCACGCGCCCTCGGCGAACGCCTGCTGATGATGGCCGACAAGGGCCTGCAGTCCGCGACCCTGCGCCTGCAACCCGAACACCTCGGCCCGATGGAGATCAGGATCAGCGTCAGCGAGGACGGCGCCACCAAGGTGCTGTTCAGCGCCCATCACGGGCAGACCCGCGATGCGCTGGAAGGCGCGATCCCGCGGCTGCGTGAACTGTTCGCCGAGCAGGGACTCAGCCTGGCGCAGGCGAATGTGGATGCCGGACGCTCGGGCAGCTTCGCCCAGCGCGGGTTTGCCGGGGAAGGCAACTCCCCACAGCCCTGGGACAAGGAGCCAGCCACGACCGCTGCGGCCGATGAGCCCCGGCGCTGGGTTCCACTGCGCCACCCGACGCAGCGTCTCGATGTCATGGCCTGAGGACATCCCGGGCGCCAAGCCCTTGGCAAGCTGCGGGATGGTGGGCAGCCAATTCTTTGGCTTCATCACAATACCAGACTGCAACTTACTGAATTTTCAATTTTAATTCATACAGCTCCTGCTGGCACGGCTCTTGCTTTATCTCCTTGGGATTTCCCCTTCGAGATCGCAAGCATGGCAACGGAAGAAGCTGAAGTCGCGCAGGCCACGCAAGAGGCCGGCAAGGGCGGTGGCATCGGCAAGACCATCGGCCTAGCTGCAGGCCTGTTTGTCCTGGTCGTCGCCGCACAGTTCGTGACCGGCATCGTCGGCTGCAAATTGCTGCCCGGCCTGATGCCCGGCTGCGTCGTCCAGGATGCCGCCTCCGACAAGGCGGGCGCCGCCGACAAGACGAAGGCCAAGCCGAAGCTGCCACCGATCTACCACGCCTTCGATCCGCCGCTGGTCGTCAGCTTCCAGGAGCAGGGCAGCATGCGCTTCCTGCAGGCTACGGTCGAGGTGATGGCCCGTGACGAGGACAGCATCAAGGCCGTGCAGACGCACATGCCGGTGATCCGCAACAACCTGCTCAACATCCTCTCCGGCCACGGCTTTGCCGACCTGGTCAGCCGCGACGGCAAGGAGGCCATGCGCAAGGATTGCCTCGCCGAGGTACAGCGCATCCTCAAGGACAACACCGGCAAGACCGGTGTCGAGGACCTGTACTTCACCAGCTTCGTGGTGCAGTAGCAGAACGGCCCGGCCATGGATCGCAAGGACATCCTTTCCGAGGAAGAGTCAGTCGCGCTGCGCGAGCCTGCGGCAACGGCCGGCAGCGAGGGCAGCCTCGTCCCCTCCGGCCATGTGCAGGACCTGCACGCGGATCACTGGGAACGCATCCTGGCTGACCGCGCACCGGCACTGGAATCCATCGCCGAGCGGATGGTGAGCCTGCTGAAGGCCACCGGCCGGCGTTTTTTCCGCAGCCCCATCGACGTCGTGGCGCATCCGCTGCGTTCGGTGCGATGGGGCAGCTATGCACGCAGCCTGCCGGCACCCTGCTGCCTGAATCTGCTCGACATCAAGCCTGCCGGGCTGAAGGGCCTGGTCACGCTGGACGCTGACTTCCTCTTCGTGCTGACCGATGTCTTCTTCGGTGGTGACGGCAGGAGCCGGCGCAGCGAGCACATGGCCGAGTTCACCCCCGTCGAGCAACGCCTGGGGCGCAAGTTCATCGAGGCCCTCACGGCCGACCTCAAACAGGCCTGGAAGCCGTTCCTGGAACTGGAGTTCACCTATGCCAAGACGGAGACGAACCCGATATTCACCGCCGTGGCGAGCAGCTCCGAGCTGGTATCCGTGGCGCGCTTTGGCATCACCCTCGGCGAAACCGAGCATGCTTTCGAGGTCGTGCTGCCAGCGGCACTGGTGGAGCCCCTGCGCAGCATGTCTGACAGCGGCCGGCTCGAGGCAGCCCCCGGCACCGCCCAGAAATGGCAGAGCCGCCTGCGCGAAGACGTGCAGGAGGCCCGCGTCGCGCTGCGCGCCGTACTCACCGGCACCGAGATCAACCTGCGTGACATCGCCCTGGCCAGGCCCGGTGATGTGATCTTCACCGGCCTGCCGGCCAGCGTCGTGC
>CAZQGA010000250.1:0-3810 GCA_964592735.1 uncultured Chromatiaceae bacterium
TCTCGCCGTCGGAGAAGCGCCCGACATGCGCCTTGGCGAGCGGCTGCATCAGGTGACGGCCCATGCGCTGGGCCAGCCCCGGGACCGAGTTGCCCGTGAGGATGGCCATGTTCGGCAGCAGGTTGCGGCTCTCAGCGTTCACGCGATGCCCCGATCGTTTCGCCGTTGGATGAAGTGGCTGGGGTGGCAGGATTCGAACCTGCGAATGGCGGGATCAAAACCCGCTGCCTTACCGCTTGGCTACACCCCATTCGATGGTGGGGAAGTTCCCCGCGCAACAGGCGCGCGTATTGTCCGGGCGACCTCCGGGGCTGTCAAACGCAACACATCGGGACGCTACTGGGCAGCCGCTGCCGGGCCATCCAGGCAGCCCGGTTCCAGGCACCAGCGGTCGATGACCACCCGCAGGCGCGCCTCCCCGCTCTCCAGTGTCAGGCGCGCTGGCATCAGCAGGCCAGCGGTGGGCGCATAGCGCTCATAGCTGATGGTCCAGCCGAGCTGCTCCAGCCGCATGAGTTCACCCTGCGCCGTGAACTCGCGCAACGCCGGCGATGCGGGATCAGCCAGTCCCAGCAACCACCAGCGCGTACTGGCCGCGGGAAAGGGCCAGCCGAGCTGCTCGCCGAGGAAAGTCTCCGCAGCTGTCGCACCGCGCCACTCCCGCACGGACTCGCCGTTCCGGCTGGTGACGCTCACGGTCCGCGGATCCCAGCGAATCTCGTATGCACCGGCACCGAAGGGTCCGCTGACGCGGATGCGGGCTGCATCAGCAGTCTGCCGCCACAGCATGTCGCCCTGGCCGCCACCCCGTGCCGACTTCACGGCAAGGCGCCCGCGCGCCTGCCAGTCCAGCAGCGCAGCAACACGATCATCGCGCACCGCCCAGTCGAGCGGCGGTTCAGCCGCAGGACGCACGAGCGTACAGCCGCCGAGGATCACCAGCACCAGGGCGGGCACCGCAACCCACCACCGGCTGCGTGCCTGGCCAGGCTGCGACGGCATGCCAGCCAGCGACAGGCAGGTCATCGGCTACTCGGGAAACCGCGCCATGGTGTCCTGCAACGGCTTGCTGCCAGGAGCCGCCTGCAGGGCGTCCTCCCAGAGCCGCCGGGCGGCATCGCGCTCACCCTGTCGCCACATGACCTCACCCAGGTGGGCGCTGACCTCCGGATCGGCCAGGCGCGCGTGGGCCAGTTCGAGGTAGCTGCGCGCCTCGGGCAACCGGCCCTGCCGGTAGAGCACCCAGCCGTAGCTGTCGAGGATCGCGGGATCCTCCGGCTGGCGCTCCAGGGCCCGACGGACCAGGGCGTAGGCCTCGGCCTTGTGCCGCGTGCGGTTGGCCAGTGTATAGCCATAGGCATTGAGGGCCAGCGCGTTGTCGGGCATGAGTGCGACGGCAGTGGCCATGTCCGCCAGCGCGGGCTCGAGTCGGCCGAGTTGCTCCAGCAAGGCACCACGGGCCAGGCGCAGCTCGGCGTCATCGGGCTGGTAGCGCACGATACCGTCGAGCACGTCGAGCGCCTGTTGCAGCTCACCTTGCCTCTGCAGGAGCGCCGCCCGCTGCCGCGCGGCCTGGAACGCCAGCGCGGGGTGGCGTGTGGCCAGCCCCTCCAGCAGTTGCAGGGCACTGGGCATGTCGCCCCGCGCCTCGGCGATTCGCACCAGTGTTTCGCGGGCCGGCAGCAGCCAGGGCCCATCCCCGACCCGGGCGAGCATCTGGATGGTGATCTCCAGCTGCCCCTGGCGCAGGGCAATCTCGGCCATGCGGAAATAGCTCTCGTCGCCGTACGCATCGTTGGAGACCAGCCCGCTGAAGTCCTCCCACGCCGTCTTGAAGTCACCGGCATTGGCGCTGACCAGCCCCCGCAGGCGGCGCAGCGCAGGCTCGTCGCCATGAGCTTCCCCAAGCGTGGCCAGCCGTGCGAGCGCCTCCTGGTCGCGCCCCGCAGCCGCCAGCAGGCTCGCCTGCTCGAGCAGCTGATCAAAACCCGGGCGCGTACGAACCTGCTCCGCTGCATGGACAAGCGCGGCCTCGACCTCACCGCGCCCGAGCAGTGCGCGGCCAATCACGACCTGCGCTTCGTCGTCACTCGGCCAGACGATGTCCGGATCGATGGCTGCCCGGGCACCGGCCAGCGCCAGGTCATAGTCCCGCGAGCGCAGGGCAGCACTCGCCAGGGCCAGCTGCAAGGCAGGCGACGCTGGCGCCTGCACCCGTGCCTGCGCCGCAAGGCGTGACCACAGCCGCGTCACGCCCTCACGGTTGCCCTCCGGCTCCAGTTCATCGGCGAACAGGCTGTAGTCCTCATCACTGCGCTCCGCGGCCGGGCCAAGCGCAGCCTCCGCCTGGGCGGCGGCACCCTCGACGTCATTGCGGCTGACCAGCAGGCGTGCCAGGTAAAGACGCGCGCTCCTGTCCTCTGGCGTCAGCGCCGCCCAGCGACGTGCCGCCCGCAAGGCCCAGGCATCGAAGCCATACTCGAAGGCAAACCCGGTGGCGCGTGCACTTTCGGCCGGGTCATCGCTGCTCTCGGCCGCCTTGAGGTACTCCTCCGCAGCCACCGGCTGGATGCCACGGTCAGCAGCAATCTCTGCCATGAGCATGTGATAGCCGGCACCCGGAACCTGGACGTCCGGCGCCACGCCAGTAACACCGGTGGTCGTGCAGCCACCTGCAGCGAAGGCTGCGAGGATCGCCATAAACACCGCAGCAGCCGAACGGGTCAGCGCGGGACGAAAGCCGGTAGTGCAGCTGTACATATATGAAGATAATAGCGCGGCTTTCGCCGGTGCCGCGCCGAAAAAGATCCCATGCAGAAGAGCATCCTCAACAAACTGGAACACATGGCCGGGCGCTTCGAGGAAATCAGCGCCCTGCTCGCCGATCCGGCGGTCATCGGCAACCAGGCGCGCTTTCGCGATCTCTCGAAGGAATACGCCCAGTTGCAGCCCATCGTGGGGCTGCACGGTGCCTGGCACCAGGCCCAGGCAGACTCCGCTGCCGCCGCGGAAATGCAGCAGGATGCCGACCCCGAACTGCGCGCCCTCGGTGCGGACGAAGCACGATCGGCCGCCGCGCGCCTGGAGGACCTCGATCTCGCCATCCGCCGGCAACTGGTGCCGAAGGACCCGCATGACCAGAGCAATATTTACCTGGAAATCCGCGCTGCGGCGGGTGGTGACGAGGCGGCGATCTTCGCCGGCGATCTCTTTCGGATGTACGCGAAGTACGCCGAGCGACAGGGCTGGCAGGTCGAAGTCGTGAACTCCAGCGCCAGCGAGAAGGGCGGCTTCAAGGAGATCATCAGCCGCATCATCGGCGAAGGCGCGTTCTCGCGGCTGAAGTTCGAATCCGGTGCCCACCGTGTGCAGCGCGTACCGGAAACCGAGGCCCAGGGTCGCATCCACACCTCGACCTGCACCGTGGCCGTATTGCCGGAGGTCGAGGAGATCGAGGAAATCAAGCTCAACCCGGCCGAGATCCGCGAAGACACCTACCGCTCCTCCGGCGCCGGCGGCCAGCACGTCAACAAGACGGATTCGGCGATACGCCTCACGCACCTGCCCACCGGCATCGTCGTCGAGTGCCAGGACGAACGTTCCCAGCACAAGAACCGCGCCCGCGCCCGTGCGCTGCTGCAGGCGAAACTGCTCGACCGGGAGCGTCAGAAGCAGCAGAGCGAACAGGCGGCACAGCGCAAGAGCCTCGTTGGCACCGGTGACCGCTCCGAGCGCATCCGCACCTACAACTACCCGCAGGGCAGCATCACCGACCACCGCATCAACCTGACGATCTACCAGCTCGGTGAT
>CAZQGA010000251.1:0-3785 GCA_964592735.1 uncultured Chromatiaceae bacterium
AATCAGCCCACGGGTGGTTCCGTCCTCCCGAGCCGGAGGCCGCAAGGCCTTCGGCGCCTTTCTCCTGCCAAATTAGCGACGGCGCCTTACCGGCGGCCGACATCCGATCCTCGGCACTCCATACCTGCCGTTCAGCGCGGCCGGCAGTCGCTAGTCTGCATTGGCGATCGCACATGACCTGCCTCGGGACATGTTCACTGGACCTTCGCGCTTGGCAACCCTGTCGTAACGACGACTCGCTAGACGAGGTGCTGTTTCATGCCGGTGTTGGACCGGCCCTTGCAGGGCCGCATGAAGGGTTCGATCAGAGGATCGATTTTGAGACTCCATGAGCGGATGTCAAAATCCCCTCTCACTAGCACGAAATCCCGACAGGAGAACGTTCCCGCATGAGTGAAATCGAAACGACAAAAGCACAACCCCGCGTCGGCGGAATCCTTCCCCAAGTGTTCTACCCATCCGCCGGACTGATTCTGGTCTTGGTGTCGCTGTCGTTTCTCGCTCCCACCTGGACCGAGGCGCTATTCGGCGTCGCCAAGGCCTGGGTAGCCAATGAAGCCGGCTGGTTCACCGTACTCTCGGTGGCAGGATTTCTCGTGTTTGTGGTGGCGCTGGGTTTCAGCAGCCTCGGACGGCTCAAGCTTGGGCCCGATCACAGCACACCGGACTACAGCTACACCACCTGGTTCGCCATGTTGTTCGCAGCCGGCATGGGCATCGGCCTGATGTACTTCGGCGTGGCGGAGCCGGTAATGCACTTCGCCAAGCCCCCGGTCGGCGATCCCGAAACGATCGCATCGGCACGGCAGGCCATGCGCATCACGTTCTTCCACTGGGGCATCCATGCATGGGCCATCTATGCGGTGGTGGCGCTGTCGTTGGCCTATTTCGGGTACCGGCATGGCCTGCCACTGCGCATCCGCTCCGCGCTCTATCCGCTCATTGGCGAGCGCATCCATGGGCCCATCGGACATGCGGTCGACACTTTCGCGGTGCTGGGCACGATCTTCGGCCTGGCCACCTCGCTGGGGCTGGGCGTTATTCAGATCAATTCGGGACTGCAGTACCTGTTCGGCACGCCGGTCGGCACGGGCGTGCAGGTCGCGCTGATCGCGGGCATCACCGCCATCGCCACGGTGTCGGTTTTCACTGGCCTGGATCGCGGCGTGCGCCGGCTGTCGGAGTTCAACATGATTCTGGCGGTGGCGCTGTTGATGTTCGTGCTCGTGACAGGGCCAACTGTCCACCTGCTGCAGGCCTTCGTTCAGAACACCGGCATGTACATATCTAATGTGTTCGGCATGACGTTCAATCTCTATGCCTACGAACCCACGGATTGGATCGGCGGCTGGACGTTGTTTTACTGGGGCTGGTGGATCGCATGGTCGCCGTTCGTGGGCATGTTCATCGCGCGCATATCGCGCGGGCACACGGTACGCGAATTCGTGATCGGCGTGCTGCTGGTGCCGCTAGGCTTCACCTTTCTGTGGATGACGATCTACGGCAATGCCGCCCTGCACATGATCCTGGCTGACGGCGCCAACGATTTGATGAACGCAGTCTCCGCTGACAGTTCGGTGGCGATCTACAGCTTCCTCGAAAGGCTGCCCCTGTCAAACATCACCTCGGCCGTCGCCACGCTGCTGGTGGTGATCTTCTTCGTGACGTCTGCGGATTCAGGTGCGCTGGTTATCGACATGCTGTCGTCGAAGGACGACGGCGAATCGCCGGTCTGGCAGCGGATATTTTGGGCGCTGCTGGTGGGCGCGATCGCCATCGCCCTGCTCATAGCAGGGGGCCTCACGGCGCTGCAGGCCGGCACCATTGCCGCGGCGCTACCGTTCACCGTGGTGATGATCCTGGCGTGCATGGGCCTGCTGCGGGCCATGCGGCTGGACGTGGCCAAGCGCGAGGCGATCCGCACCGCGCGCGTGGTGCCGAGTGCGATGACGGGGGCCGACTGGAAGGGGCGGCTGCGCGCGCTGGTGCACCAACCTCGCGAACAAGAAGTGATCGCGTTCCTGCGCGACAAGGTGCGTCCGGCGTTGGAAGAGGTCGCGACGGAGTTGCAGAAGCAGGGTTTGTCCGCCCGCACGGACACCGGGCCCGACGGTCGCGTCTGGCTGGAGGTTGGGCACGGTCAGGAAATGGATTTCTTCTACTCGGTGCGCCCCCACCCATACAACCCGCCGTCGTTCGTGCTTGAGGATCCGCGCCGCAAGCACGAGGACGACGATCGGTTCTACCGTGCTGAAGTGCATCTGCGCGAGGGTGGGCAGGATTACGACATCATGGGCTGGCGCAAAGAGGAAATCATCCATGATGTCCTCGACCAGTACCACCGCCACATGCATTTCCTTGACGCGGTACGGTGACCAAATCGCGGGCTGGCGGTCACGCATGCCCATGTTGCCTTTGGGATGGGCATGCATGCCATTTCGGAGAACCGCCATTGCATGGTGTGGCTGTCAGCCTGCCTTGTGCTTGCGCCGATAGGCGACACCCCAGGCCAGCCCCAATAGTGCGGCCAGCAACGATCCTGCAAGCACCCCCAACTTGGCTGCTCCCAGCAGTGACTCGTCACCAAACGCGAGCATGGCGATAAAGATCGACATGGTGAAGCCCACCCCCGCTAGCAAGCCGATCAGGAGAATGCCGCCCCACGTCACGCCGGGCGGCAATTGGCACCAGCCCAACCGCACCATCAGCCAGCTCATGCCCACCACGCCCAGCGGCTTGCCGAGCACCAGTGCCAGGCCGACACCAGTCATCACCCATTGAGGGCCGGTGGCAGACAGGTCGATGCCTCCCATGCTCACGCCCGCATTGGCCAGAGCGAACAGGGGCATGATCCCGAATGCCACCCAGGGATGTAGCGCCATTTGCACGCGCACCACCGGCGGCAACAGCTCGCGCTGGGCCAGCCGCAACTGCCTGAGCGGCATGGCTAGATGGTGGGCATCCTTGGCGTTGTCGTGATCGCGCAGTCGCTGTGCCGCGTTCTCCACCATGTCCAGAGGGCGCTCGCGCGTGGGTAACGACAGCACCGGCGTCAGCATCCCTAGCACCACGCCCGCCAGTGTCGGATGCGCGCCGGTCATCAGCAGGCCGATCCAGACGATGGCACCCGGCAGCACATAGGCGAAAGCCGAGCCGACGCCCATGCGCTGGAAGCCCAGCACCACAAGGACGCCCATCGCAGCGACGAGAAAGCCCGACAGGTCCAGGCCACCCGAATAGAACAGCGCGATGATGAGCACCGCGATGATGTCGTCGATGATGGCCAGCGCCAGCAAAAAGACGCGCACATTGCCCGGAATGCTTCGGCCCAGCAGGGCGAGCACACCGACGGCGAAGGCAATATCGGTGGCCGTGGGCACGGCCCAGCCTTGAAGGCGCCCCGGATCGGTGTTCACGGCTGCGTAGATCAATGCCGGCACCGCCACGCCGCCCAGCGCCGCCATGATCGGCAAGCTGGCTTGGCGCAGATTACTCAAGGCTCCTTCGTGGATTTCGCGGCGGATTTCCATGCCGACGACCAGAAAGAAAACCGTCATCAAGGCGTCATTGATGACGAAGTGCAGCGACTGCGAGAACGAGAAACCGCCGATGCCGATCGACACCGGCAGATGCCAGAGCGCGTGGTAGCTGTGCGCGAACGGTGAATTGGCCCAAATGAGCGCCACTGCGGCGGCAATCAGCAGCACGATGCCGCTGGCGGCTTCGATGTGCAGGAAGCGTTCAAGGGTTGCGAAGGCGCGCTCGGCCAGAAGTTGGGCGCGCGG
>CAZQGA010000252.1:0-3774 GCA_964592735.1 uncultured Chromatiaceae bacterium
ACGGCCGCGGCATGCGAAGGAGAGAACTGATGGGACGGAATGTTTTGGGGCTCATCGCGGCCGTGTGTGCGGGCCTGCTCGCAACCGGAGTGGTGCGCGGCGCGGAGTTCAAGATTGCCACCGTGGCCCCGGAAGGATCGGAGTGGATGCAGGCCATCAGGGCGGCTGCCACGGAGATTCGCAACCAGACCGACGGCCGCGTCACGGTCAAGCTCTATGGCGGCGGCGTCATGGGCAACGAAAAGCAGGTGCTGCGCAAGATCCGCATCGGCCAGTTGCAGGGTGGGGCTTTCACGGCTAATGGCTTTGCCGAGCGCTACCCGGATATCGTGGTCTATGGCCTGCCGCTGACCTTCGACTCACAGGCAGAGGTCGACTATGTCCGCCAGCGCATGGACGCCACCCTGGCGAAGGGCATCGAGGAGGCGGGCTTCGTCTCTTTCGGCATGGCCGGCGGGGGGTTTGCACGGATTTTTGCCAACAAGCCCGTCACCACCACGGCTGACATGCGCGGCCAGAAAATCTGGATACCCGAGGGTGACCGCATCAGCACCGCTGCGATGGAAGCCCTGCGGCTTTCACCGGTGACCCTGCCCGTCACTGACGTACTGACCGGATTGCAGACCGGCCTGCTCGGTGTCGTCGCTGCCCCGCCCGTGGGTGTCATCGCATTGCAGTGGCATACGCGGGTGAAGTACATGACCAGCGTGCCGCTCATGTACACCATGGGCCTGATGGCGGTGGATGGTGCCGCATTCGCGAAACTCAGTGCTGCTGACCAGGCCGTGTTCAGCAAGGTCATGGGCGATGTCTATCGGCGACTCGACCAGAAGACCGCTGGCGATGAGCAGGCTGCGCTGAAGGCGCTGGTAGCGAGCGGCATCAAGGTCGTCGATGCCAATCCCGAGGACCTGCGCGCGTGGCGCACTGCAGTGGCACGGGCCAACGATGAACTCGGCCGCGAGGGTGCCTACCATGTTGCCTTGCGTACGCAAGTCGAGGGTTATCTGCGCGAGTTCCGGCAGCAGGCAAAGCCGGCCGTGGCAGGGGCGACTGGCGTACGCTGATGGTGCCAGCCCAGGCGTCCTGGCTCGACCGTGCTGCACGGTTTGGCGTCCTGGTCGAAGCGGCGCTGCTGGCAGGGCTGGTGGCAGCCATGGTCGGCCTTGCCGCCTGGCAGATCTTCATGCGCAACGTGCTCGGTGGGGGATTGTCCTGGGCGGATGAGGCGCTGCGCATCCTGGTGCTCTGGGTCACGATGATCGGTGCTGTCGCGGCCAGCCGTGAGCAGCGCCATGTCAGCATAGACGTGCTGTCACGCTATCTGCCACATGCATGGCAGCGCTGGATGAAAGCGACGACGAACGCCTTTGCTGCCGGTGTCTGTGGCGTGCTGGCCTGGGCCTCGTACCAGTTCCTGGCCGGATCCCTGCAAGACGATGATCGCCTGTTCTCCGGGCAGTTACCGGCATGGGCAGTGCAGCTCATCCTGCCGGCGGCATTCTCCCTGCTGGCCTATCGCTATGCCGTCCTCGCCTGCGATATCCGGCGCACGACCGGCCCGGTACCCGGAGGTCACTGATGTTCGCGGGCCTGCTGGTTCTCCTGACTCTCCTTGGTGCGCCGCTGTTTGCCGTCATCGCGGCAGGTGCCATTGTCGGGTTTCAGGGCGCGGAGATTCCGCTCTCGGCCATCGCCATCGAGGTGTTCGGCATCGCCGAGACGCCCATCCTGCTTGCCATCCCTCTGTTTACCTTTGCGGGCTATGTGCTGGCGGAGAGCAAGGCGCCGGCCCGGCTGGTGCGTGTCACCACGGCGGTGATGGGTTGGGTACCGGGCGGGGTGGCCATCGTGTCCATTGTAGCCTGTGCGCTTTTCACCGCATTCACGGGCGGCTCGGGTGTCACCATCATTGCCCTAGGCGCGACGCTGTATCCGGCATTGACGCAGGCTGGCTACAGCGAGCGTTTCAGCCTGGGGCTGATCACCTCGGCCGGCTGCCTTGGCCTGTTGTTTGCGCCCTCGCTGCCGCTGATCCTCTACGGCGTCATCACCGAGACCTCCATCGATGAGATGTTCATCGCCGGTGTGATCCCGGGCCTCGTGATGATCGTCGGCCTGGCGGTCTATTGCCTGTGGGTCAACCGGCACATCCGTGTCCCGCTCAGCGAGTTTTCGTGGCGGGAGGTGGGTGCAGCCTTGCGTGAGAGCTGGCTGGACATTCCGCTGCCGATCATCGTACTGGGCGGCATCTACAGCGGGTTCTTCGCGGTCTCGGAAGCCGCGGCAGTGACGGCTGTCTATGTGGTTGTTGCCGAGGTGGTCATCAGGCGTGACATTGCTTTCACGCGCCTGCCGCAGATTGCGCGCCACTCGATGATCCTGGTGGGGGCCGTCCTCCTGATACTCGGGGTGTCGCTGGCGTCCACGAACGTGATGATCGATGCAGAGCTTCCCGAGAAGCTGGTTGGCCTGGTGACGGGGTATGTGGCAGGACCCGTCAGCTTCCTCGCGCTGCTTTTCGTTTTCCTGCTGTTCATCGGTGCCGTGCTGGACATGTTCGCGGCGCTGGTGCTGGTGGTGCCGCTGATCACGCCCCTGGCAACCCGCTACGGTGTCGATGCCGTCCACATGGGCATCCTCTTCGTGGCCAACATGGAACTGGGGTATCTGGCGCCACCCATGGGGCGCAACCTGGTGGTGGCGGGCTATCGGTTCGACAAGCCGATCCTGGAAGTGTATCGCGCCACGCTGCCGTTTCTTCTGGTATTACTGGTCACGGTGTTGATCATTACCTTCCTGCCCAAGGTCTCACTGGCATTGTTGCACCGCTAGGCTGGCGGTGCTGCGCGAGGTTCCCATGCAAATCCGGTTTCTGGTGTTGGCGCTGCTGGCCGTCCTGCCGGCAGCTGGCATGGGGCAGACGGCGCTGCCGGCCGGGCTGCGGCTGCCTCCCGGGTTCAAGGCAGAACTGCTGGCGCAGGTGCCGGAGGCACGTTCGATGGCGTTCGGGGACGCAGGCACCCTGTTCGTGGGCACCATGCGGGGCGGCATGGTGTATGCCGTGAAGGATGCCCTCGGCAGCCAGCCACAGGTAAGGGTGCTGGCCACCGGCCTGAAGATGCCCAATGGCGTGGCATTCCGGGCGGGCGCGCTCTATGTGGCCGAAGCCGGACGCATCCTGCGTTTCGACGCGATCGAGTCACGGCTCGACGAGCCGCCTGCACCGGTTGTCGTTGACGATGCCTTGCCTTTCAAGGGTATGGCGCATGCCTGGAAGTATCTTGCCTTCGGGCCCGACGGCAAGCTCTACGTCACGCTGGGCGCGCCCTGCAACATCTGTGATGAGCCTGCCTTCGGCGCGATCCTGCGCATGAATCCAGACGGCTCCGGGCGGGAATATTTTGCGCGAGGCGTGCGCAACTCGGTGGGCTTTACCTGGGATCCCGCCAGCGGCGAGATGTGGTTCACCGACAATGGGCGCGACATGCTCGGGGATGACCTGCCACCCGACGAACTCAATCATGCTCCGAAGGCAGGCCTGGACTTTGGCTTTCCGTATTGCCATGCCGGGACGATCAGGGATCCCGAGTTCGGTGCGATTGGCCGCTGTGATGCTGCCGTTGCGCCCGCCCTGGCCCTGCGGCCCCACACGGCTGCACTGGGTTTGCGCTTCTATACCGGCAGCATGTTTCCCGCCCGGTACCGCCAGCAGATTTACATTGCCGACCCCGGGTCCTGGAACCGCAGCCAGGCGGCCGGCAAGACCGGCTA
>CAZQGA010000253.1:0-3747 GCA_964592735.1 uncultured Chromatiaceae bacterium
CGGTCACCAACCTGCGCATCGCCACCAGCGAGGTCTTCAAGGACAAGGAGACCGGCCAGTCCCAGGAGCGCACCGAGTGGCACAGCGTGGCCATGTTCGGTCGCCTGGCGGAGATCGCCGGGGAGTACCTGCGCAAGGGTTCGCAGGTCTACATCGAGGGTCGCCTGCGCACCCGCAAGTGGCAGGACAAGCAGGGCCAGGATCGGTATTCGACCGAGATCGTCGCCGACCAGATGCAGATGCTGGGCGGCAAGGGTGGCGGGATGGGTGGCGGCATGGATGCTGGCGCGGACTCTGGCATGGATACCGGCGGTATGTCGCGTGAGCGGCCGGCTGCCAGGGCACGCCCGGCGGAGCCTGCTGCTGAACTCGACGACGATATTCCATTCTGACCCACTGTATTGCGGCCGGGGCATGGGCCCGGTCCCGTCCATGCCAGGCAAGCTTTTCATAAAGACATTCGGCTGTCAGATGAACGAGTACGATTCCGCCCGGATGGCGGACGTACTGCGTGAGAGCCACGGCTTGATGCCCACTGCCGATCCTGCGGAAGCGGATGTCCTGCTGCTCAATACCTGTTCCATCCGCGAGAAGGCCCAGGAGAAGGTGTTCTCGCATCTCGGTGTCTGGCGCGAACTCAAGGCCCTGCGGCCCGGTGTGCTCATCGGTGTCGGCGGCTGCGTAGCCAGCCAGGAAGGCGAGGCGCTTTTGGCGCGTGCCCCGTTTGTCGACCTGGTGTTCGGGCCGCAGACCCTGCATCGCCTGCCCCAGATGATCGACGGCCTGCGAGAGCGTGGCTTGCCGCAGGTCGACGTCAGTTTTCCCGAGATCGAGAAATTCGACTGCCTGCCGGAACCGCGTGCGGAGGGCCCCACGGCTTTCGTCTCGGTGATGGAAGGTTGCAGCCGCCACTGCAGCTACTGCGTCGTGCCCTTCACGCGTGGCCGTGAGGTCAGCCGTCCTGTCGAGGATGTCGTGCAGGAAGTGGCCACCCTGGCGCGCCAGGGCGTGGTCGAGGTGAACCTGCTCGGCCAGAACGTCAACGCCTACCGCGGCCTTGATGCCGGTGGGCGCAAGACAGACCTCGCTGCGCTCCTCGGTCGCGTAGCCGCCATCGATGCCATCGAACGTATCCGCTTCACGACCTCGCACCCGCTGAATTTTGGCGAGCGGTTGATCCAGGCCTACGCGGAACTGCCCAAGCTGGCGACCTTCCTGCACCTGCCGGTGCAGAGCGGCTCAGATCGCATCCTTGCGGCGATGCGCCGGGGCTATACCGGCATGGAGTACCGCGGGAAAATCCGCGCGCTGCGTGCGGTGCGCCCTGGCATCAGCGTGTCCACGGATTTCATCGTCGGTTTTCCCGGCGAGACGGATGCCGATTTCGCCGCGACGATGGAACTGATTGCCGACGTCGGCTTCGACCAGTCTTTCAGCTTCATCTTCAGCCCGCGGCCCGGCACACCGGCGGCCGACCTGGCCAGCCAGGTGCCCGAAGACGTCAAGCACCGCCGCCTGGAGATCCTGCAGGCCCAGGTCAACAGCCAGGCGCGTGCCATCAGCGCTGCCATGGTTGGCAGCCGCCAGCGGGTGCTGGTGGAAAGGCCTGCAAAGAAAGATCCGCGCCAGCTCAGCGGCCGCACCGAGAACAACCGCTGGGTCAACTTCGACGGCGATAAGCGTCTCATCGGCCGTTTTGTGGACGTGACCATCACCGAAGCGATGCCCAACTCGCTGCGTGGCCGGATGGCTGCCGGCACGGCGGCGGCTTGACTACCGTCATCGCCACCGAGGAGCTGCTGCTGGAGCCGGCTGACAACCGGGTGCTGGCCAACCTCTGTGGCCAGCGCGACGAACACCTGCGCCAGATCGAGCAGCGTCTCGGCGTGCAGATCAGCAACCGCGGCAACCATTTCCGCATCATGGGCCCGGCCGGGACGGCACGCCTTGGTGCGCGCCTGTTGCGCGAGCTGTTTGCGCTGGCGGGTCGCGAGCAGATCGATCCGCAGCGTTTGCACGTCTACCTGCAGGAAGCCGCGGTGAACGAGCATGCCGCAGCGGCTGAAGGCCATGGTGCCGACACGGCCGATGGCGAGGCGCTGCGTACGCGGCGCAGCCACATCCGCCCACGCGGCCCGAACCAGCGCGCCTACATTGCCAGCATTCGCGAGAACGATCTCTGCTTCGGCATCGGTCCCGCCGGCACCGGCAAGACTTATCTCGCGGTGGCGAGTGCGGTGGAGGCACTCGAGCAGGAACGGGTGCGCCGCATCGTGCTGGTGCGTCCTGCCGTGGAGGCGGGCGAGCGGCTTGGTTTCCTGCCCGGGGACCTCGCGCAGAAGGTCGATCCCTACCTGCGGCCGATGTACGACGCCCTCTACGAGATGCTTGGTTTCGACCGTGTGGCGCGCCTCATCGAGCGCAATGTCATCGAGGTGGCGCCGCTCGCGTACATGCGCGGGCGTTCGCTCAACGAGAGCTTCATCCTTCTCGACGAGGCGCAGAACACCAGCGTCGAGCAGATGAAGATGTTTCTCACCCGCATGGGCTTCGGCTCGCGGGCAGTCGTCACCGGCGACGTCACGCAGGTGGACCTGCCGCGCCGCCAGCTTTCCGGCCTGCGCCACGTCATGCAGGTGCTGCAGGGTGTGCCGGGCGTGAGCTTCACCTTCTTTTCCCCGCGCGATGTGGTGCGTCACGCGCTCGTCCAGCGGATCGTGGAAGCCTATGAGGCGGCGGAGCAGGCCGGGGATGCTGCCGGCGACAGCAGTGATGCGCAGAATGGGCCGCCGGCAACCTGAGGAACCGCCCGCGGTCGAGCTCCAGGTGGCCACCCGTGCGGCAGCCTTGCCCGAGGGCACGGATCTCGCTGGCTGGGTGCTGGCTGCCGGTGCTGGCGGGCACGGTGCCGTGACCATCCGTCTGGTCGGCTGGCCGGAAGGCCGGCGCCTCAACGAGCGCTTCCGTGGCAAGGCCGCAGCGACCAATGTGCTTGCCTTCCCTGCTGGCCCCGGGCCGGACACCAGCGAACTGGGCGATCTGGTCATCTGCCTGCCGCTGGTGCTGCGTGAGGCCCGTGAGCAGGCCAAGGCACCGCTGGCCCACCTGGCCCACCTGGTCGTGCACGGTACCCTGCACCTGCTGGGCCATGATCACGATCAGCCTGCCGCAGCCCGTAAAATGGAGGGTCGGGAAGTGAGGATCCTCCGCCGGCTCGGCTTTTCCAACCCGTACCTCGCGGTGCCCGTGGCCGCAGGGCCTGCCAGAAGACGCAAGCAAACATGATCGACGACCGTGAACCGGCCACCGTGGCCGAGGATGAGGAGCCCACGCTCTACGACCGGCTGCGCCGCCTGATGACGGGTGAGCCTGCGACGCGCCAGGAGATCGTTGAGCTGCTCCACGAAGGTCGCTGGAACGCCATACTCGATTCCGACGAGATTGCGATGCTCCAGGGTGTCCTGGAGGTTGCCGAGACGCAGGTGCGCGATGTCATGGTGCCCCGCTCGCAGATGGTGGTGCTCGAGCGCGATGCGCCGGGGGCGGAGGTCCTGCACACCATCGTCGAGAGCGGTCATTCCCGTTATCCGGTGATTGGCGAGGACCGCGACGAGGTCGTCGGCGTGCTGCTCGCCAAGGACATCCTGCGCTATTTTGTCGAGACGCCTGGTGAGGCTTTCGACCTGCGCCGGTTCATCCGCCCGGCCATCGTCATCCCGGAGAGCAAGCGGCTGAACACGCTGCTCA
>CAZQGA010000254.1:0-3726 GCA_964592735.1 uncultured Chromatiaceae bacterium
ATCGAACAGTTGATGAAACTGCGCGCGGCCGTGCTGCGTGCGCAAGAGAATGACTCGGAGGGTTTCGAGTCCAACGCCAACGTCAAGTTCTTCCGGGCCTTGGTCCAATTGATGCAAGACGTAGTGCCGAGCGACCCAGCGCGGGACGAATACCGCCAGGGGAACACGCTGGGGACGGCCCATCGCCACTGGCGGCGGGCCAAGCTCGGAAGGCGGTACCGGCTGTTCTTCCGCTATGACTCGAAGGCCAAGGTCATCGTCTATGCCTGGGTCAACGATGAACAGACGCTGCGGTCGGCAGGCAGCAAATCCGACCCGTATGCGGTATTCGAGAAGATGCTGGGCCGGGGTAACCCGCCCGATGACTGGAACGCACTGATGCTGGCCAGCAAGCAGGATTGGAGCAAACTGGAATAGGTATTCCTCATGTAGCATGAGACAGCCATGAACACGACAACCCATATCAGCACCGCAGAACGCCTGGGCCGCTGGCTCGGCCGCGGCTGGCGGGGCTACGCGCGCCGCGAGCGGCGGGTGTTGGTTTGGTTGGACTCCAAGGCGCTTCCAGTGGCTGCCGCCGCCGCACTGCTGTGGGCAACCAAACTTGTCGCCCTGGGGCTGTTGCTCTACGTGGCTTTCTGGGCGGCAGTATTGCTGCTGGGTGTGGCGGTGGCAGGATGGGCTGCTGCCGCCAACACCCCTGATGAGGAAGAGTGGCCTTTCACCGACCTCACCGAGTTGCGGAAATCGCCCGGCTACGATCCCAATCTGTACAACGACACGTCGCACGAGTTGTACACCGACGATTGACGGCCTCCGCGCTATTTCAGCTTGCCGCCGGTGAGCGCACTTGCACCCTTGCCACTTGCTTGGCCAGCACTTTTGCTGCCATCTGAGAGTCCTTGGATCGTATGTCCTGCCCGAATCCCGACCCAGGTTAGGCTCGCCAGCCAAAATGCCGGCAGCACCAGGAACGTCGTCGCCATCACGAAGTTCAGCAGCATGTCCCCAAAGGCATTGTTCAGGCCCATGATCGGGTCGAAGTTGGAATGCGGCCGATTCCAGCCCCATCCCCATCCGTAGAGTGCATCGAGGATCGTGCTATCTATCCAGCGGGCAAGCTGAAACCAGAAGTCCACAAAGAACACGGCGAATTGCACCACGCTGACCGTGATGACCGTCTTCAGGTCATAGGTGCCGATCACCAGCACCAGCGGAATGCAGATGACCAGCGCCATCTTGAGCAGCGACAGCACCATCGGCAGCGCTTGACGAACCACGTCCATCGCGGGAAAGAAGCCGAGCGAACCCACCGCCAACCCTACGTCGCCTGCTGCGCGGGTCACGATGTTTGGGAGAGTCTTTTCGATCTCCCCCCCGTAATCGGCATAAACCGCACCTTGGTTGAGTTTTTGCTGGCGGGGCGAGGCAATGGCTCGGATCACCGAATCATCCACCTCGGTGCGGCTCATGAAGCCTGCCCAGCCTGCCAGCCGGGTCAGTAGGCCAGGGTCGACCTGGCCAAGCAGGCGCGCGCGCAGGCCGGTGCCGCCGTCGCTCCACCACTGTCTGCAGGTGGGGTAGCCTGCCCCGCTGGGCACCTGGGCCAGTCCCGCATCCCGGTTGCTGTCGTAGGGCCAGCCGTCGCGCGGGGTATTGGCGCGGTAGGTGTCGTAATACCCGGCAGAGGCGAGGAAGAAGCGCGAACCGATCCAGGTCACGTCGTGCATCTGGGCCTCGTCGAGCGCGGGCCGGTTCATGAACAGCTTGGCGCGGGCCGGGCCGTAGCAGTCATGCGTGAAGTCGGCCACTTCCTGGGCCAGAACCGGGTCATCGATGCGCGTGGCATCGACCTCGATTCGCATCTGCCGCAGGTCGGTGCCGCACGGGATTGCTGCAATCGACGCCCCTGTCACCGCCCTGGAAACTGTGTGCATGAAGGCCCACCACACCGGCACCTTGGCGCTTTGGTTGTTGAGCGTGGTGAAGGACTGGCTCCAGCCGGTGTCCGAAGGCTGGGCCACGCTGACCTGGCATTGCGCGGAGCGTGAAGTGTCGAAGCGGATCATGCTCAGATCCACGTCGATGAACGGGATGCCGGCGAACATCACCACCACGATGGCCACCCACACGCGGTTTTCGATACGCATCGAGGACAGCACACCTTTGTTGCCCTCGTCGGCCCCCTCGGCGCGGGCCTTGAGCCACTCCTGGATGATGATGGCCACAAATGGCAAGGCGAACACGCCGCTGGAGACGAGCACGGCCCAGATGCCGTTATGGACGATCCACCCCACGAGCGTGAGGTAGTACTCCAGATAGTCGGTGGTGAAGAGCGTCATGTCTCGGGTCTCCCGTCATGCGGCCTGTAGGAACAGGCTGGCCTCCAATGCCACCATCGCGACGGCTCCGGCCACCTCGGCGCGGATCAGGCGGCGCCTGGCTTCCTCGCCCGGCTCGCGCGCCAGCAGGCGGCGGCGCATCCACAGCCAGCCGTAAGCCGTTGCGCCGTAGAGGCACAGCCGCCACAGCAGGAAGTAGCCGCTGGCCTGCGCCATCCAGCGCTCCCATCCTGCCACGCTCCCCATCAGGTAGATGCCCGCCACGTTGGCGGCCACGGCCAGGGTCAGCAGGATCAGCGTCCACAGCAGCGCCCGGCGTGTGCGGCGGTTGAACAGCCACCGCAGCCGGAGCTGGTCTGCATTCATGGCGTGCCTCCCGGCGTGCGGCGCTGGAGCTGGTTGAGACGGTTGGGCACCGGGTCGCCTTCGTACACGCCACGAGAGCCAGCGGCCCGTGTGCCATGGCGCTGGATGATCGCCATGGGTGAGTTGTTCGCCAGCTCGCGCCGCAGTTCCAGCTCGGTCTTGAGGTTGATGATTTCCCGGTCGAGGGTGTCGCTTTCGTGGTTCACGGCATCCACCGCCAACTGGTTGGCCGCGACGTTGGGCTCCTTCTTACCGGTCAGCAGCGTGCGTTGCAGCAACAATGCCTTCTCCAGCACCGAGGACAGGGCCACCTCCGAGGCCAGGCGGCGGGCCAGAATGTCCTGGTCGGGCTCGTCACGCAGCGCCTCGATCACGCCACGGGTGATGGGTAGCGAGGTGCTGCCCGCCGTGCGCAGGTTCTCGAACGTGGTGTTGCGGCTGCCGGCGATCAGTTCCTGCAGGGCTTGCAGCTTGGTTTCGTACTCCTCCTGGATCAGCGGCGTGAGGCCGACGCCGGGCACCGTGGCGGTCTTGATGCAGCTCTCGCAGGTGCGCTGCTCTCGCTCTCCCAATACCCGCGTGGCCCATTCGACTGCGGCCTGGGGTGACGGCCAGGTCTGGCAGGCCAGGCTGTTGCAACTTGCCGCGCTGATCGCCGAGGTGTCCGTCACTCCACGGCCATTGACCAGGTTGTACCCGGCGCGAGTCACATCGCCCACCACCTTGACGGCCGGCTGGCCCGCGCCTCCAGCATTGTTGCCGCCGACCCAGGGCACGCCATCGTTGCCCCGGCTGGCTTCAGCCTGCTCGATGGCCGAGACGGCATCGGTGCTGGCAACGGCCTGGCTCAGGGCCATGCCATCGGCAATCTGGTTCCAGCCCATCTGGCCGCCGGCCATGTCGGCCATCTTCTCGGCCATCGCGCGGCAGGTGAGCTTGGAGCGGTCGTAGTCCAGCCGGGCCTGCAGCACGCCGTTGGTCAGCAGGTTGTAGAGGCCCGGATCGGCGCGCTGGATGA
>CAZQGA010000255.1:0-3721 GCA_964592735.1 uncultured Chromatiaceae bacterium
CTGATCCTGACGCGACGCATAGGCGAGACGGTCGTCATCGGCAATGACGTGGACGTCACAGTCCTGGGCGTCAAGGGCAACCAGGTGCGGCTCGGCGTCAAGGCCCCGCGGGAAGTCGCCGTCTATCGCGAGGAAATCCACCGGCGCATCAGCCAGGAACAGCAGCACGTTACGGGGACCGAGGCCAGTGAGGCATCCGGGCGGCAGGCCGCAGACTGACCCTCGGCATGCAGCCCGAGACGCCAGCGCCCGATCCGGGTATCCTGTGCAGCCCGCGCCGCCGGCACCGCCCGGCGCAGGACGAAATTCGGAGAGGTGGCCGAGTGGCCGAAGGCGGCGGTTTGCTAAACCGTTATACGCTCAAAAGGCGTATCGTGGGTTCGAATCCCACCCTCTCCGCCAGAAAATGAAAAGGGCCCCTCGTGGGCCCTTTTCATTTTCTTGGGTGGAGCGGATGTGTGGACGAACCCACCGGGTTCGACCGACTTGCAGAGCAAGTCGGGACGCCGTCGCTCGCGACGGCGCCCGCAGGGTGAGCCCAGGTACCCGTGGGCGAATCAACCCCACCCTCTCCCAGTCGTGGCAGGCCGCCCGCAGGGCGAGGGGCCGTACCCGGTCAACGCGATGGAGAGGGACACGGGCACCACGATCGCCACCAAGGCGGATCTCCAGTTGTTGCGACAGGAGGTGACTGCTGCGATGGACCAGAATTCGGCCGAGTTGCGCCAGGAAGCGGCATTGGTGCGCAAGGACATTGAAATCATGTCCAAAGGTACAGGTGCCGGCACTTCGGTTCCGGTTACGGGCGCTCCCAGGCCCTGAATATAAGGCAGTTTCAACGGTGTTCTCACATCGACTACGATAGTTCTCATTATGAAATCTACAAAACCGGCGGCCAGACCGCAGCTCGTGGAGATCCTGTTCGGTGCTTATCGCCGGCGGGTTCTGTCGTTGCTGCTGCTCCGGCCCGACGAGAGCTTCTACGTCCGCGAGATCGCACGCCTGACCGGCGTGCCGGCGGGGTCAGTGCATCGGGAGCTCACGCAGCTCACCTCGGCGGGATTGTTACAACGGGCTACTGTTGGCAACCAGGTTCGCTATCAACTGGATCGCAACTGTCCGATTCACGAAGAGCTGGCCGGGATCTTTCGCAAGACGACAGGTCTGGCCGACGTGCTGCGCGAGGCGCTGTCATCTCTGTCATCGCGGATCCGGCTGGCTTTTATTTTTGGCTCGGTCGCCATGGGGGCGGAGAAATCAGGCAGCGACGTGGACGTGCTCGTGGTGGGCGCGGCGTCCTTTGCTGCGGTTGTCGAGGCCTTGCAGCCGATGCGGGAGCGGCTCGGCCGTGATGTCAATCCGGTCGTCATGACCAAAGCGGAGTTCCGGGTGAAACTCGTGCGCGGGGATCGCTTCCTGTCGCGAGTGTCGCGGGAGCCGAAGCTGTTCCTGATAGGTGACGCGAGTGACTTTGCAGAACTTGCTGAAGATCGGGCAGCTTAAGGAGCACCCGCCGAACCGGGAGGAAATCGGGCGCCTGCTGGCTGCAGCGCGTCGCAATCTTGCCGATGCGAAAGTGACCGCAGTGAGTCCCGAGACGCGGTTCGATGCCGCATACAAGGCCATCATGCAGACGGCACTTGCCGCCCTGATGGCACATGGCTACCGGCCTGACACGAACCGGCCCGGCCATCACCTGACCATCGTGCAGGGTCTGTCGCTGACGATTGGTCTGCTGCCCGCACGGATTGCCGTGCTGGATACGCTTCGCCGCCAACGTAACGTCGCGGACTATACCGGGGAGGACGTTGACGATTCATCCGCCCGGCATTGCGCCAAAGAAGCGGAGCATCTGCTGACCGACGTCACCACCTGGCTGAAGACAAACCGCCCGGGTCTCATGGGTCCGCAGTGACCATGGGTGACTGCCGCGTTGGCAGGCTGAAGCGCAGCCAATAATCCGGCTTCGATGGCCGCCCCTGTGCGGCCCCGCTCCATGCAGTGAATTGTCGCCACTCCACCGTCGCCCGATAATGCCCCGTCCGCTTTTCCCCCGGGGTGACGGTCATGGCGCTCGCTTCCCTCCTGTCCCTTCCTGTGCTGAGCGCTCACCACGGCGGTACGCTCAGCTTCGGCAGCCTCAACGAGCAGCAGATCATGAGCCTCGCGATTTCGCTCGAGGAGGATGATGCGCGGATCTACAACACCTACGCAGACGCGCTCGGCACGGATTTTCCCGATACGGCGGCGTTGTTCCGCGGCATGGCGGCTGAGGAGAATGAACACCGCCACCGGCTGATCGAGTTCTACCGTGAGCGTTTTGGTGAGCGCATCCTGCTGATCCGCCGCGAGGACGTGCGCGGTTTCATCCGGCGCAAGCCGGTGTGGCTTGCGCGCCCGCTCGACCTCGAAAAGATCCGTGCCCAGGCCGAGATGATGGAAGCCGACTCCCGGCGCTTTTATGCGCAGGCGGCCCGCCGCACGAGCGATGCGGCGATCCGCCAGCTCCTTGGCGATCTTGCAGCAGAGGAAGGCCGGCACGAAGAGAAAGCGGGCACCCTGGGCGATCGCTTCCTCACGCCTGCCACGCTGGACGCTGAGCGCGAGACCCACCGCCGGCTCTTCGTCCTGCAGTTCATCCAGCCGGGCCTCGCCGGGCTGATGGACGGTTCGGTCTCGACGCTCGCGCCGCTGTTTGCCGCAGCTTTTGCCACGCACGACACCTGGAACACCTTCCTCGTGGGGCTCGCGGCAGCGATCGGCGCCGGCATCAGCATGGCGTTTGCTGAGGCACTCTCGGACGACGGCGCACTCACCGGCCGCGGCAGCCCGATCATTCGCGGCCTCGTCACCGGGGCGATGACCGCGCTGGGTGGGCTTGGCCACACGCTGCCCTACCTGATCCCGCAGTTCCATCTCGCCACGACGCTCGCGATTGCGGTGGTGACGGTGGAGCTCGTCGCCATCGCCTGGGTGCGACAGCACTACATGGAGACACCCTTCGGGTTGGCGGTGCTGCAGGTGATCGTCGGCGGCTTGCTGGTGTTCGCCGCCGGTGTACTGATCGGTGTGGCCTGAGTGGCGGGCTGCTATCCTGCATGCCACGACCTGCTGCACTCCTCCCGATACCGCCATGCCACCGCTCTCCCACGACGAAATCCTGCGCTACAGCCGCCACCTCCTGATGCCGGAGGTGACCCTCGCCGGCCAGGAGCGCCTGAAGGCCGCGCGCGTACTCTGCGTGGGGGCGGGGGGGCTTGGCTCGCCGCTCGCGCTCTACCTCGCCGCAGCCGGCGTCGGGACACTCGGTATTGCGGAGTTCGACCGGGTGGACCTCAGCAACCTGCAGCGCCAGGTCCTCTATTCAACGGGCGACGTCGGCCGGCCGAAGCTCGACGCCGCCTGCGAGCGGCTCGCCGCGCTGAACCCGCACGTCAGGCTGGTGCCGCATGCGCTGCGGCTTTCCCGCGAGAACGTCATGGACGTGATCGCCGGCTACGACATCGTCGCCGACGGCACTGACAACTTCCCGACCCGTTACCTCGTCAATGATGCCTGCGTGCTGGCGGGCAAGCCCTACGTCTACGCCAGCATCTTCCGCTTCGAGGGGCAGTTGAGTGTCTTCGACGCGCGGCGCGGTCCCTGCTACCGCTGCCTGTTCCCGGCGCCGCCGCCGCCGGGGCTGGTGCCCTCCTGCGCGGATGGCGGCGTGCTCGGCGTG
>CAZQGA010000256.1:0-3717 GCA_964592735.1 uncultured Chromatiaceae bacterium
GTGGTGGACGTCGAAACCGGCGGCTTCAACGCCCGCACGGATGCGCTGCTCGAGATCGCCGCCGTGATCGTCTCACTCGATGGCGATGGCCGGCTGGTACGCAGCAGCACCCACGCATGGCACGTCTCCCCGTTCAAGGGCGCCAACATCGAGGCCGCCGCCCTGCAGGTGACCGGCATCGATCCCTGGCATCCGCTGCGGCCTGCCATCCCGGAACGCGAAGCCCTCCAGCGCATCTTCCGTGAGGTGCGCACGGCCATGAATGCCACCGGCTGCACGCGTGCCGTGCTGGTCGGCCACAACGCACACTTCGACCTGGGCTTCCTCAACGAGGCCATCACACGCAGCGAGATCAAGCGCAGCCCGTTTCATCCCTTTGCGGTGTTCGATACCGCAACGCTGGCTGGCGTGGCACTCGGGCAGACCGTACTGGCACGCGCCGTGATGGCGGCAGGCCTTGGCTGGGACAGCACCGCCGCACATTCTGCCGTGTACGATGCGGAAATCACCGCCGACCTGTTTTGCGAGATCGTCAATCGCTTCCGCCCGGTCTACGAATGCGTGGCACCGTTGCCGCCCAACGGGCCGGCCGTGGAACCGGACCCGCGCGAAGCTTGATCGCGCCGCCGCCCCTCACCTATCCTCGCGGCTGCGCAACGTCCCTGGGCCACATCGCCAGCATCAGCGCAGGACATCACGCATGAACCCACTGGGCAGCATCACTGGCGCCACACTCGCGGGTCTTACCCTGGTGGCAGTCCTCGCCCTGGCGCTGCCTGGCGGCTTCGAATTCGGGAGCCTCGACCGGTTGCTGCACATCATGGCCGGCATCCTGTGGCTTGGCCTGCTCTGCTACTTCAACGTCGTGCAGATCCCGGCTCTCGCGGCAGCCAGCTCCCGGCGCGACATGGCTGCCAGCAGCGCGATCAACAAATACATTGTGCCGCCCGCGCTGCTCTGGTTTCGCTGGGCTGCCGTGGCGACGGTGCTGACCGGCATCATCTTCATCGAATTTTCCTATCGCAGCGCGGGTGGCAGCCTGGGCCAGGTGCTGATGCTCGAGGTTCCCTACGTCACGATCGGCATCGGCTCCTGGCTCGGCATCATCATGGCGCTCAACGCATGGCTGGTGCTGTGGCCGTGCCAGAAGAAGCTGCTTGGCCTCACCGCTGCCACCGACGCGCAGAAGGCACAGGCACGCACCACCGCGGTGGTGATTGCACGCCTGAACCTGGCCCTCTCCTTCCCGATGCTCATGTGCATGGGCGGGCAGAGCCACGGCCTGCCGTTTTGAATCACGCCCGCCAGCGACCCGTCGCCCATCGAGGAACCGACATGACCGCACCCGCAACACCCGATCTGCCACCGGATCTCAGCGACCAGGTGCGTCGTGCTCTCGCCGAAGACACAGGCAGCGGCGACCTCACCGCCGCGCTGGTTCCTGCCACGCAGACGGCGATCGCACGCATCACCACGCGCGAGACGGCGATACTCTGCGGGCAGCCCTGGGTCACGGAGGTGTTCCGGCAACTCGACCCGGCGATCGTCATCGCCTGGCAGGTCACCGAAGGCGCGAAGGTCACCGCCGGCACCATGCTCTGCGAACTGCGCGGTCTGGCGCGCGGGCTGCTCACCGGCGAACGCACTGCGCTCAATTTCCTGCAGACGCTCTCGGCCACCGCGACGGCAGCACGAACCTATGTGGATGCGATTGCCGGTACCCGTACCCGCATTCTCGATACGCGCAAGACCCTGCCGGGGCTGCGGCTCGCGCAGAAGTACGCCGTGCGTGTCGGCGGCGCACACAACCACCGCATCGGACTGTTCGACGCCATCCTCATCAAGGAAAACCACATCGTCGCGGCAGGCGGCATCGCCGCGGCCGTCACCACTGCACGGCGCCAGAGCCCGGGCGTACTGCTGCAGGTCGAGGTCGAGACGCTCGCGCAGGCGGCCGAGGCCTTCGCCGCCGGCGCCGATCGCCTGCTGCTCGACAACTTCACCCCCACGCAGATGGCCGAAGCCGTGCGCCTGCGCGACGCCAGGGCACCCGGCACCGGGCTTGAGGCTTCCGGCGGCATCACGCTCGCCGGCATCCGTGCAGTCGCTGAAACCGGCGTCGACTTCATCTCCATCGGCGACCTGACCAAGAACATCCGGGCCGTCGACCTCTCGATGCGCTTTGAATTTCGCAGCTGACCACTGCACACCCACCCGTTGTCATGCCGTCTCTCCACAAACAATCCGCCCAGGGCCTCGATGACACCCTGCCCCTGTGGGTTGCCGGGGCAGCGCGTGGCCGGCTGATACCTGCGGTCGCGGCGGCACTCGCAACACTGGAGAGTCTCTTCGCCCGAACGGACGATGGCTTCCACCTGCGCGACGACGGGATCTCCGCTGCCGGGCGCAGCGAACTGCTCCAGCAGACCGCCGTCGTTTTGCGTGAGCGCGGGCTCGTGCCCGGCTGGCGCGACGAACTCTGCGAACTGCTGGACGGCGAGTGTGAGCTCGCACGCTTCGAACGCGGCGCCTTCCGCAGCCTCGGGTTGCGCAACCGCGCCGTGCACATCAATGGCTGGCGCCCGGACGGCCGCCTGTGGATCACCCGGCGCAGCGCGCGCAAGCAAAGCTCGCCGGGCAAGCTCGACAACCTGGCAGCCGGCGCCATCAGTGCGGGAGAAAGCCCGGCCGACTGTGCGGTCCGCGAACTCTGGGAGGAAGCCGGAGTGCCGGCCGCAACCGCCGCCGCGCTGGCCTTCCCGGGCACCCGGCTGCACAGCCTGCGGCGGATCCGTCATGGTGTGCATGACGAAATCGTCCTTTGCGCCGACTTGCTCCTGCCAGCGGATTTCGTACCCCGCTGCCAGGATGGCGAAGTGCAGGAGTTCTACTGCATGACACCCGCCGAAGCCGGGGAAGCCCTGGCTGGCGGCGAGTTCAGCGTCGAAGCCGGCCTGGTCACCACGGACTGGCTGCACCGAACAGGCCATGATCGGGGATAATGCCGCCCCGCGCCTGCTGCGACGAGTCGACCGGCACCAGGCACGAACCCACCCGAATCAACCGGAGCACACGCCCATGGCCAGCAAGCAATACCCCGCCCCGCCGCCGATGCAGGTCGAGACCGACCGCAGCTACCACGTCACCATCGAGACCAGCCGCGGCAACATCGAGCTCGAACTCTTTCCGCAACACGCGCCCGTCACGGTGAACAACTTCATCTTCCTCGCACGCGACGGCTTCTACGACGGCGTGGTCTTCCACCGGGTCATCAGCGACTTCATGATCCAGGGCGGTGACCCCACCGGCAGTGGCCGCGGCGGACCCGGCTACCGGTTCGAAGACGAATTCGCGAACAATCCCCTGCGACATGCGCGCGGCGTGATCTCCATGGCGAACGCCGGCCCGGGCACCAACGGCAGCCAGTTTTTCATCACCCACGGACCACAGCCCCATCTCGATGGCCGGCACACGGTGTTCGGCAAGGTCACTGCCGGCATGGACGTCGTCGACGCCGTCCAGCAGGGGGACACGATGGTCGCGGTGAAGGTCGCCGACTGAACGGCGGCCACCAGCCTCAGGCGTTCACCACTGATGCAGCCATGAGGATGCGCCTGGGTTCGGCGATGCCGTAGCCCTGTGCGTAATCCACACCCATGCCCTTGAGCATGGTGATGATCTCGGTGTTCGCCGCGTACTCGGCAATGGTCTTCTTGC
>CAZQGA010000257.1:0-3710 GCA_964592735.1 uncultured Chromatiaceae bacterium
CGATGGCAAGACCTGGTCGGTCAGCGTGCAGATCCTGCTGCTGATGACGGCGCTGACCCTGCTGCCATCGCTGGCGCTGGCCGCCACGTCGTTCACCCGCATTGTCATCGTGCTCGCCATCCTCCGCCAGGCCATCGGCATGCCGCAGACACCACCGAACCAGGTGCTGGTGGGACTCGCGCTGTTCCTGTCTTTTTTTGTCATGGGGCCGGTACTCAACGACGTCTACGACAACGGCGTGAAGCCTTACATGGCCGGCACCATCGAACTCGATGCGGCTGCCGCTGCCGCCGAGAAGCCGCTGCGCGCCTTCATGCTCGGGCAGACCCGCGAACCCGACCTCGAGCTCTTTGCCAACCTGGCCGGCCACGAAGAATACGCATCACCCGATGCCGTGCCGATGACCGTGCTGCTGCCGAGCTTCATGACCTCGGAGCTGAAGACCGCATTCCAGATCGGCTTCCTCACCTTCATCCCGTTCCTGATCATCGATCTCGTCGTCTCGAGCGTGCTCATGTCCATGGGCATGATGATGCTCTCGCCAATGCTCATCTCGCTGCCGTTCAAGATCATGCTGTTCGTCCTCGTGGACGGCTGGAGCCTGATCATGGGCACGCTGGCAGCAAGCTTCGCCACCCACTGAAGGAGCGTGCCGTGACCCCGGAAATGGTGCTGACCGTCGCCCGTGAATCACTCACCGTGACCATCCTGCTGGCGGCACCCCTGCTGCTGGCAGCACTGGTGACCGGCGTGCTGGTCGGCGTGCTGCAGGCCGCCACGCAGATCAACGAAATGACGCTGTCGTTCATCCCGAAACTGCTGGTGCTGGTGGTGACCCTGCTGGTGACCGGCCCCTGGATGCTCGAACTCGTGACCAGCTACACCCGCACGCTGTTCCACAACATCCCGGCCATGCTCGGCTGAGCAGCAGGCGCAGACCGCCATGCTCACGCTCGCCACCATCAACGACACGCTGTTCCACATCATGTGGACAGCCCTGCGCGTCGGTGGCGTGGTAATGGTGGCGCCCGTACTGGGCGCCATGTTCGTCCCCAACCGCGTACGGCTGTTGATCACGCTCGTGCTGTCCTTTGCCATGCTGCCGGTGGCCGGGACAGTGCCTGCCTACTCTCCATTGAGTCTGCCGGGCTTCCTCGCGATCGCCCAGGAGCTCGTCGTCGGCGTCGCCATCGGCTTCCTGCTCAAGCTCGCCATCGAGGCCGCAGTCCTCGGCGGCCAGATCGTCTCCAACGGCATGGGCCTCTCGTTTGCCGTCGTCGTTGACCCGCAGGCAGGCGGCATCCCCCTGCTGGGCCGCTTCTACCTGATCATTGCCACCCTGCTGATGCTCTCGGCCAACGCACACCTGCAACTGATCGCAGTGCTTGCCACAAGCTTCAGCCTCATGCCCGTCGGCAGCCATGGCCTGTCCATCCCCGACATGCGCCTGGTGGCGGACTTCGCCAGCCTCATGTTCGTCGGTGCCGTGAAGCTCGCCCTGCCCTCGGTGGTGGCCATCCTCATGGTCAACGTCGCCTTTGGCGTCATCAGCCGCGCCGCACCGACGCTCAATCTCTTCGCGGTGGGCTTTCCAATCACGATGCTGGTGGGCTTCCTGGTGATCCTCATGGAGATGAATTCCCATGGGCCGATCTGGCAGGCGCTGCTCAGTGAAACCTTCAATGCCATGGATCGCCTGCTGGCCGGAGGCTGACCATGGCAGAGACCGATTTCCAGGAACGCACAGAGCAGGCGACCCCGAAACGCCAGGAGGATGCGCGACGGCGCGGCCAGGTCGCGCGCTCCCGCGAACTCACCATCGCGGCCGTCCTGCTCGCCGGCGCCGGCGTCATCGCCGGCGGACGCGGTCACTTCGGTGCAGCCCTCGAGGGCCTGATGCGCAATGGCCTGGCGCCGGATCTGCGCAGCCTCAACCAGACCGGCACCATGACCGCAGCGCTCGCCAGCGCCAGCCTCGACATGCTGCTGGCCTTCGCGCCGCTGCTGGTCGCCCTGATGCTTGCTGCAACGGGCGGCGCACTGGCCGTCGGCGGCTGGGTTTTCAGCACCGAGCAATGCCTGCCCAAGTGGAGCCGGCTCGACCCTGTCCAGGGCATCAAGCGCATCTTCAGCCTGCGCGGACTGGTGGAGGTTGCCAAGGCGCTGGCCAAGGGCTTCGTCATCGGCGGCTTTGCCCTGGGCTGCATGGCCTGGGCCAGCGACCGGGTACTCTCCCTCGGCAGCGAGTCCCTCGGCACGGCAATGAGCGAGGCCGGCCAGCTCATCGCGGTGACCATGCTCGCCTGCAGCTTCGGCATGCTCGTGGTGGCGCTGGCCGATGCGCCCTTCCAGGCCTGGTGGCACCAGCGTGAACTGCGCATGACGCGCCAGGAGATCCGCGAGGAACTGAAGGAAACCGAGGGCCGCCCGGAAGTCCGCAGCCGCATCCGTTCGCTCCAGCAGCAGCTTGCCAATCGCCGCATGATGAAGGCCGTACCGACGGCCGACGTGGTGATCACCAACCCGACGCACTTCGCCGTGGCGCTGCGCTACGACGACAAGCGCATGCGCGCACCCGTGGTCGTGGCCAAAGGTGTCGACCACGTTGCCGCCCGCATCCGTGATCTGGCCGGGCAGCACCGCGTGGCGTTGTTCGAGGCGCCGCTGCTCGCCCGTGCGCTCTACTGGACCACCAACCTCAACCAGGAAATTCCGGGGCCACTCTACGTGGCGGTGGCCCAGGTCCTCACCTACATCTACCGCGTCAAGGCCGCCGTGCAGACCGGCGCACCCTGGCCCGAGCGGCCGGCAGTCCAGGTCGACGCCGGCCTCGCCACCCCCCGCCGCGGCCGCCGCGACACGCTGGCCTGAAGCCGCTGACCGACCCATGGAGAAGACGTGATGAACCCGACGACCAACGGCCCGGCAAGGTTCCTGCGCAGCATCGGCGGCGCCGGCCTGCCCCTGCTGATCCTCGCCATGCTTTCCATGGTCGTGCTGCCGCTGCCGCCTCTGCTGCTCGATGCACTGTTCACGTTCAACATCGTGCTCTCGCTGATGGTGGTGCTGGCGGTCGTCTACGTGATGCGGCCACTCGATTTCGCGGTATTCCCCACGGTCCTTCTGCTGGCGACCCTGCTGCGCCTGGCGCTCAACGTCGCCTCGACCCGTGTCGTGCTGCTGCACGGCCATACCGGCACAGGCTCGGCGGGCAAGGTGATCGAAGCCTTCGGCGAGTTCGTGGTCGGCGGCAACTACGCCGTCGGCGTCGTGGTGTTTGCGATCCTCATCATCATCAACTTCGTGGTGGTGACCAAAGGTGCCGGCCGGGTCTCCGAGGTCAGCGCCCGCTTCACCCTCGACGCCCTGCCCGGCAAGCAGATGGCCATCGATGCCGACCTCAATGCCGGCATCATCACCCAGGAGGAGGCAGCCCTGCGCCGTGCCGAGGTGCGTACCGAGGCGGACTTCTACGGCGCCATGGACGGCTCGAGCAAGTTTGTCCGCGGTGATGCCATCGCGGGCCTCCTCATCGTCTTCATCAACATCATCGGCGGCATCCTCATCGGCACGCTCCAGCACGACCTGGGATTTGCCGCCGCGGCCCAGACCTACACGCTCCTCACCATCGGCGATGGCCTGGTGGCACAGATCCCCTCGCTGCTGCTGTCGACCGCGGTGGCCATCATCGTCACGCGCATGTCGCGCGC
>CAZQGA010000258.1:0-3699 GCA_964592735.1 uncultured Chromatiaceae bacterium
ATGCCGGCGCCGGCTTGCCGATCAGTGGCGATGGCACATAGCCCGGGTCGCGGTTGAGGCCGACAACGAGCAGCGCCACCAGCAGGCCGAGCACGACAATGGGAAGCAGGAAACGCACGATACGGGAACCGGCTGTGCTGCTGTTTTTCAGGCCGCTGGCGCAGGACTGGGGCCGGCAGCGCGCTCCTGCGCAGCACTTTCCCGCACCGCCAGCCGGTAGCGCCGGTCGGTGATTGCGAGGATGCCGCCGAGCGCCATGACGCCGGCGCCCAGCCAGATGAAGCGTATCAGCGGCTTGTATTGCAGACGCACACTCCAGGCGCCCATGCCGAGATCCTCGCCGAGGGCGACAAACAGATCCCGCCGCCACCCGGCGTCAATGGCAGCCTCCGTCATGGGTGAAGCACGCACATGATAAAGCCGCTTCTCGGGATACAGGATCGCCACAGGCGCCCCCTCCCGCGTGATCGCCATTTCGGCACGCAGCGCATCGTAGTTTGGTCCGCTGGCAGACGTGATGCCGCGAAACATCAGCTGGTACTCGCCGAGCTGCAAAGTCTCGCCCGGGGCGATTTTCTCGTCCGCCACCACGCTGAAGCTCGAGCTGATCGTGATGCCGAGCACGCACAGGCCAAGCCCGAGATGCGCGATCTGCATGCCCAGCATGCCGCGTGTCAGACGCACACCGCCGCCGCGCAGTCGCGCAAGGGGATCCAGCAGCGAAGCGAATGCGATCCAGGCTGCAGCCGTCACGCCAACGATCGTCATCAGGTGCGCTGAGCCATAGATGATCACGGGCACGCCGATACCGGCGGCCACGGCTGCCAGCGCGATCCAGCGCAGTCGACGGCCCACCATCCACGCATCTGCGGCGCGCCACGCCGTGTGCATGCCGAGTCCGACGGCAAAGAGCAGCGGAATCATTGGCACCAGGAAGACCATCTCGAAATACGGCGGGCCGACGGAGATCTTGCCAACATTGAGCGCATCGAGGATCAGCGGATACAGGGTGCCGACCAGGATCAGCGCAGCGGCACCCGTCAGCAGGATATTGTTCACGAGCAGGAAAGTTTCCCGCGAGAACGGTTTGAAGCCGATGGCCCGGTCGAGTCGCGGTGCGCGCCAGGCGTACAGGCCGAGGGCAGCCCCGATCACGACGCTGAGGTAGGTCAGGATGAACAGCCCGCGTGCGGGGTCGGCGGCAAAGGCATGTACCGACACGAGCACGCCGGAGCGGACCAGGAAGGTGCCGAGCAGGCTCAGCGAGAAGGCGCCGATGGCCAGCAACAGGGTAGTGCCCTTGAACAGCCCACGTTTTTCGGTGACTGCCAGCGAGTGGATCAGCGCTGTGCCGATGAGCCAGGGCATGAACGAGGCATTCTCGACGGGATCCCAGAACCACCAGCCACCCCAGCCGAGCTCGTAATAGGCCCACCAGCTGCCCATGGTGATGCCCAGGGTGAGAAAGGCCCAGGCAGCTGTCGTCCAGGGCCGGGCCCAGCGGGCCCACTGCTGGTCGATGCGACCAGCCAGCATGGCCGCGACCGCAAAGGCAAAGGCCACCGAGAAACCCACGTAGCCGGCATAGAGCAGCGGCGGGTGCGCGGCCATTGCCGGATCCTGCAGCAGCGGGTTGAGGTCATGACCATCCAGAGGCGCGGGAAATGCCCGCAGGAAGGGATTGGATGTCACCAGCACGAAGAGGATGAAGCCCGCACTGACGAAACCCATGACACCAATGATGCGACAGGCCATTTCGCGGGGAATGCCGTGGCTGAAGGCCGCTACAGCCGCCGTCCACAGCGAGAGCAGTACCACCCACAGCAGCAGCGAGCCCTCGTGTCCACCCCAGACGGCAGCCAAGCGGTAGCCTGCCGGCAGCGAGGAGTTGGAATTCGCCACCACGTAGGTCACTGAGAAATCGTTGTTGAGGAACGACCAGGCCAGGGCGGCAAACGCACCAAGGGCAAAAACAGCGTGTCCGGCCGCGGCTGGAATGGCGACTGCCATCCAGGCAGGTCTGCCGAGCTGCGCGCCAGCCAGCGGAAAGAATGCCTGCGCGGCCGCCAGGCACAGCGCAAGCACGAGACAGAGCTGTCCAAATTCGGGAATCATCGTCAGATCCTCAGGGACTCGTCGTCGGCGCCACCGTGCCAGGATGCCCTTGTTCCTGCAGGGCCTGCGCAACTTCCGGCGGCATGTAGTTTTCATCGTGCTTGGCCAGCACTTCGTCAGCGCGGAAGCTGCCATCTGCGGCAAGAACACCGTAGGCAATGACACCCTGTCCTTCCCGGAACAGATCGGGCAGGACACCGGTATAGCTCACCAACATCGACTTGTTTGCGTCGGTCACCTGGAATTGCACTTCCATCTGACCCGGCTCCCTGTGCAGCGATCCTGTCTCGACCAGGCCGCCCAGGCGAAACTTCTTGCCCATGGGCGCTTCTCCGGCAGCAACCTGGGTCGGACTATAGAAAAAGAGCAGATTGTCGTTGAATGCGCGCAGCGCCAGGCCTGCCGCCAGGGCAACACCTGCCACCACCAGCGCCACGACCAGCAGCCGCTGTCTTCTCGGGGTCATTGCCGGAAACTCCCTGTCCGATTCATCCGCAGGCGCAGCCGCCGCAAGGTATTGCGGTAACGGCGGCTGGCGCCGACCAGGTTGGCCACCAGTATCACGGCGGCGAGCCCAAATGCACTCCACACCCACAGGGCGTAACCGCCCATCGCCAGGAAATCGCGCATCAGTTCAACCTGTGGGCGAGCCCGCAATGATCTGCTGGGCCCAGCGTGCCTGCTGCTCCCGCTCAAGCACCTCACCCTGGAGGTGCCGGGTCAGGACAGCGAAAAAAAACAGCGTAAAGCCGCTGATCATCACCAGCAGCGGCCAGAGCATGTCCATGGTGATCGATGGATTGTCCAGTTTGGAAATGGTCGGACCCTGGTGCAGGGTGCTCCACCAGATCACGGAGTAGTGAATGATCGGGATGTTGACGACACCGACGATGGCCAGCACCGCACTGGCCCGATCTGCCTTGCCGACATCGTCAAACGCCGCCCTGAGCAAAATATAGCCAAGATACAAAAACAGGAGAATCAGCTCCGACGTCAGCCGTGCATCCCAGACCCACCAGGTACCCCACATCGGCTGGCCCCAGACCGCCCCGGTCACCAGTGCGAGGAACGTAAACGAAGCACCGATGGGTGCGGCACTCGCTGCCACTGCATGGGCGAGCTTGATGCGCCAGACCAGGCCGATGGCTGACGCCACGGCCATGACGATGTAGGCCATCATCGACAGGTAGGCACTCGGCACGTGGACATAGATGATGCGAAACGCCTGCCCCTGCTGGTAGTCAGCGGGAGCGAGGACCAACCCGCCCCAGGCGCCCGCGGCAATACAGGCGAGCGCCGGCCACAACAGCCAGGGACGCAACACACCGGCCAGCCGGTAGAAATGCGGTGGTGATGCGAGCCGATGCAACCAGGCGGGAATGACTGATGCCATATGAGGGGGACCGATTTCGATTCGACACCAGTAGTGGTTTTGCCGCATCTGCACCAGAGGGTCAGTCAAGCGTGATGCGCATGGCCGCTGCTGCAGCAATGGGCGCCAGGCTTGTTGCCAGCAGCACCATTGCCCCCAGCAGGTAGAGGATGCCCGTCACGTCACTGCCATCTGCGGCCAGGTCAACAGCC
>CAZQGA010000259.1:0-3655 GCA_964592735.1 uncultured Chromatiaceae bacterium
CTTCAGGCGCTCTACCAGATCACGATGCGCGCCCGCGTCGGGCGCAGGCGTTTCCCCGGCATCCACACCACCGATCTCGGCAGGATCGAGGGCGCCGCGGCGCGCATCACGGAATTCCATCCCGTCGAACTCACCGAGTTGGCCAACCAGCCATTCATCGATGGGATCGGTGAGAAGCAAGACCTCGACGCCCCGCTTGCGGAAGATCTCGAGTTGCGGACTGCTGCGCGCGGCTGCCAGGCTGTCGGCCGTGACATACCAGATATGCTTCTGGCCCTCCGCCTTGTCGGTAACATAGCCGGGCAGGCTGCGATCGGCGTCATCACCCGCACTGCGGGTGCTGGTGAAGCGCAGCAGCCCGGCGATCCGCGCGCGGTTGGCAAAGTCCTCTGCCGGTCCTTCCTTGAGCACACGGCCAAATTCCTGCCAGAAGCCCCGGTATTTTTCCGGCTCGTCCGTCGCCATCCGGTCGAGCATGTCGAGCACGCGGCGGGTCAGCCCGCTGCGGATCGCCTCGACCTCCGGATCCTGCTGCAGCAACTCGCGCGACACGTTGAGCGACAGGCCATCCGCATCGACCACGCCACGCATGAACCGCAGGTAGATGGGCAGGAACTGCGCTGCATCGTCGAGGATGAAGACGCGGCGCACGTAGAGTTTCAGGCCACGCGGCTTCTCACGGTTCCACAGATCGAAGGGTGCCCGGGCCGGCACGTAAAGCAGGCTCGTGTACACGCGCTTGCCTTCCACCCGGTTGTGGCTCCAGGCGAGCGGCGCGGTAAAGTCATGGGCGATGTGCCGGTAGAACTCCTGGTATTCCTCGTCCGTGATCTCCGCCTTCGTGCGGGTCCACAGCGCCTTCGCGGCATTGACGGTTTCCTCGGCCGCCTCACCTTCACCGGGCGCTGCCTTCTTCATCAGCACCGGGAAGGCGATGTGGTCGGAGTACTTGCGGATCAGCGCCCGCAGCCGGAACTCATCGGCAAACTCGCGGGCGTCCTCGCGCAGGTGCAGCGTCACGCGGGTGCCACGGGCGGCATCCGCCACCGGTTCGATGCTGAACTCGCCATCGCCGGCCGACTCCCAGCGCACGCCGGCGTCCGCCGGCAGGCCGGCACGGCGCGTGACGACTTCCACCCGGTCGGCGACCGTGAAGGCGGAGTAGAAGCCGACACCGAACTGGCCAATGAGATTCATATCCTCACGCTCGTTGCCGCTCAGGCGGCGGACGAACTCGGCGGTGCCGGACTTGGCAATGGTGCCAAGCTGCGCGATCACATCCTCCCGGGACATGCCGATGCCGTTGTCGATGACGCTGAGCGTCCCGGCTTGCGCATCGCAATCGATGCGGATGCCAAGGACCGCGTCCTCGGCCAGGTATTCAGGATGGGCGATGGCCTCGAAGCGCAGCTTGTCAGCCGCATCCGAGGCGTTGGAGATCAGCTCACGCAGGAAGATCTCGCGGTTGCTGTAGAGGGAATGGATCATCAGGTGAAGCAGTTGCTTCACCTCGGCCTGGAAGCCATGGGTTTCACGCGCGGTCATGCAGGTTCCTCGACTGCCGGGGAGCACAGCCAAAGGCAGCTGCGCTGGCGGCGTTAAGGTAGGGGCCGTGCCGCCCCTTTTCAAGGGAGCCCGGGCGGGCTGCCGCAGGGCCATGGGCAGGCCGTCGCTGCCACCCTGGCGCTCAGAACGGTGGCAGCTGGGCGATAGCCAGGCCGAATGCAAATCCGCAGCCGAGCGAGGCTGCCCGCAGCCAGCGGCCGCGATACCCGGCCCAGGCCAGGCACAAGGCGCCGCCCAGGCAGTCGAGCTGGTCGAGGACGCGCAGCGCCCGCTCGGGATGCAGAGCCATGTAGCTTCGCCTCAGCGCTGGCGGCCCGAGGGCACGAGCGAGAGCTGCGGCCGGGGCGGCGCCTCGGCCAGGCTGTCCACCCTGGGCAGGGCTTCGCCAGCCTCGAGCCGGCGGCGTACGCCCTGCAGGGCACACTCGACCCATGCCCGCCGGCTGCGGGTCTCGGGATTCTGGATGGAGTCTTCGCTGTCGTCCCTGTCTGACATGTTGGCGCTCTGGACTTCGCTGTCTGTTGTTGTTGCCATGAACTCGTGGCCGATACCGCTCCGGTACCGGCCAGGCCGTCTCGTGGGGGCTACTCGTCCTGCTTCCAGTCCCGGCGGATCTTGTCCGACCAGTTCCGGTAACCCTTCCATGTGTAGAGCGCCGGATCGACCACCGAGCGGCGCTTGTCCGGCGACTGCACACGGTTGAGCCAGCGTCGATAGGAATCCCAGTCACCCACATCCTTGCCCTCGGGATTGACGAGATGCTGGACACGGCTGTTGCGCAGGGTGGATTCGTAGCCGGGCTTGCCGCTGCCAGCCTCATGGCTGGTACTCGGGGGAGAGTTGTTGTTCTTGTAATGACTCATGGTGAGCGTCCCCATTCCTCCACAGTGGAGCCACTCTATGGAGCAGACCCTCCGCTCACGAGGAACTGAGTCACAGGCACCTTGATTTAACAGCGTGGTTATGAGAAGCGCTGCCGACCCGGCAGTGACACCGCGCTGCTGCTTCAGACGACCACGCGATAGCAGGGCTGGTAGGCACGGCCCGGCAGCTTCATGCGGTTCTGTGCGATGAAAGCACCGAGCAGGCGGTCGAGGTCAGCCATGATCCGGCGGTCACCGGAGAGTTCAAAGGGACCATGGTTCTCGATGGCGTGAATGCCATCTTCCTTGACGTTGCCCGCCACCAGTCCGGAGAACGCCTTGCGCAGGCTGGCGGCGAGGCGGGCCGGTTCCTGCCCGCGATGCAGGGCGAGGGCCGCCATGTTCCCGTGGGTTGCGTGAAACGGCTGCTGGAAATCCATGTCAAGGTGCAACCGCCAGTTGAAATAGTAGGCATCGTTCTTGCTGTGGCGAAAGGAGCGCACCTGGCGCATCCCGTCGCGGAGCGTCGCGGCCACGGCCGCGGGGTCGCCGATGCAGATGCGATAGCGCTGCTGCGCCTCACGGCCCAGCGTGGCGCCGATGAACTCGTGGAGCTGGGAAAAATACGGCTCGGCTGACGCCGGACCGGTCAGCACCACGGGCAGGGCCACATCGCGGTTGCGTTCGTCGAGCAGGATGCCGAGCAGGAACAGGAACTCTTCGGCAGTGCCGACGCCCCCCGGAAAAATGACGATGGCATGGGCGATGCGGACGAACGCCTCCAGACGTTTCTCCATGTCCGGCATGATGACCAGCTGGTTGACGATGGGGTTGGGCGACTCGGCCGCGATGATGCCAGGCTCGGTGACGCCAACGTAGCGTCCATCCTTCATGCGCTGCTTGGCGTGGCCGACCGCGGCGCCCTTCATGGGGCCTTTCATCGCGCCGGCACCGCAGCCGGTGCAGACATTCATCTCACGCAGGCCGATCTCGTAGCCGACCTTCTTCGAGTAGTCGTACTCCTCGCGGCTGATGGCATGGCCGCCCCAGCAGACCACCAGGTCGGGATCCCCGGTGCGCAGGGTGCCGGCATTGCGCAGGATGTGGAACACCGCGTTGGTGATGCCATCGCTGCTGCCGAGGTCGAACTGCCCGCGCCCCGATACCTCGGTGTTGATGAACACCACGTCGCGCAGCACCGCGAACAGCAGCTCGCGGATGCCGCG
>CAZQGA010000260.1:0-3653 GCA_964592735.1 uncultured Chromatiaceae bacterium
CCGCTGGTGGAATGGGCCTGCCGGACGCTGCTCTACGACGCGCAGGAACAGTTGCACGGCTTCCTGCGCAACCTGCCGAACCGCTGGGTGGCAGCCGGCCTGCGCACGCTGATCTTTCCGCGCGGACGCATGTACTTCGCGCCCGCCGACGATCTCGGCCAGGAAATCGTCGCGCTCGTGACCCACCCCACGGAGACGCGCGAGCGCCTGTGCTCGTGCATCTACGCAGCCGATGAACCTGGCAACCCGGTCGGTGCCCTGCAGCGGGCGCTGGAGACTGCCGAAGCGCTGGTCCCCCTCGAACAGCGGCTGCGCGATGCGGTGCGCAGCGGCCTGGTCCGGGAGGATCATCCGCTGGAGCAGATCGACTCCGCCGAACGCCAGGGGATACTCAACGCCAGCGAAGCAGACCAGATGCGCCGCTACGACGCACTGGTGATGGAACTCACGGGCGTGGACGACTTTGCGCCAGACGAGATCGGCCGCCGGCCGGAACGGGGCTTCCGGCGGCGCGGCAATCCCGCAGCCTGACTATCGTCTTCCAGGGGAGGGGCAGGGTTCCGGTAAGATGAGACCCCCCATCCTCACCCGGTAAAACACCATGAAGACCTGGTTGCATGCCACCGCCCTGTCCACGCTGCTGCTCGGACTCAGCGCCTGCGGCGGCAAGCCCACACCCGCCCCGGCACCCGAAGCGCCTGCACCCGAGGCCAGCACCGCCGCTGCACCTGCGGAGACGGCTCCGGTTACCCTGCCGCGCACAGCCTCTCCCGCCGGTGCCGAGGTGAGCATCACCAGCCCCGCGGATGGCGCCACCGTGACCTCTCCGGTCAAGGTCACCTTTGCCATCAAGGGGATGACGCTGGCCCCGGCTGGCGCTGCTGAACCCGACAGCGGTCACCACCATCTGCTGATCGACACCGACATGCCCGCGCTCGACCTGCCGATCCCGACGGACGCCAATCACGTCCATTTCGGCAAGGCACAGACGGAAGCCGACCTTGCGCTGCCGCCGGGTACCCACACCCTGCAGCTTCTGCTGGGCGACGCCAACCACGTGCCCCTCGATCCGCCCGTCGCGTCCGCGAAGATCACCATTACCGTGCAATAGCAGCCCCCCCACAGGCCCACGGCCACCGGAACATGCGCACGATGCCGCCCATGTGCCGGTGTGCCGGGCTGTGCGGGCAATGCCTCGTCAGCGGACGGTCACGCCGGGTTCGCTGGCCTGGCCAGCCAGCATCAGGATGCCTGCGGCGGCAAAGGCATGCCTGGCACGTTCGATCGCAGCCGCGTCAGCGGCAAGCACGAGGCCGAAATCACCCCCGCCCGCCCCTGACGTCTTGTAGAAGCAGCCGGCATCGGCTGCGAGCGCAGCCAGCCGCTGGTGCGCCGGCGTGATGATGCCGATGCCGGCCGCTGCATCGACAGCCACGAGTGCCATGCGGTAATCAGCCAGTGCGGCGAGGATCGCCGCCACTGTACCGCTGCGCCAGGCCTCGAGGACGGTTACCGCAGCCGCGCACAACCGGGCAAGCAGCGCCTCGCCAGAGGCATTACCCCGCCTGCGCCAGGCAGCAAACCGCGCCAACAGCGGCGGCGTCGCAGCCCCATGCCCCGACCAGGCCGCAAACCAGTGCAATCCCGGTGGCCAGCCAAGCGACTCCACCCCATCACCGGGTGTCAGTGCGACAACGCCACCATGCACGGCAGCTGCCACATCGATGCCACTGCCCGCACCATCCTGCAGGTCTCGGTGGGCCGCCCCGGCCAGTGCCAGCAGTTCTGCCCGCCCGGGCACCGGCTCTCCAGCTGCCGCCTGCAGTGCGGCAAGCAACGCGACGGTGATCGCTGCGCTGGAACCGAGGCCCAGTTTCCCGCCGCCGCTGTCCTGGAAAACGCGGCTGTCGAGCGTGATGGCCAGCGGCTGCCGCAAGGGCGAACCCGCATCAGCCAGGGCTGCTGCCGCGGCTTCGAGCACCCGTCCGCGCCCGGCCGTGGGCTGCTCCTGCCAGCGCACCCGCCCGCCGCCATCCCAGTCGAAAGGCCAGGTGCCCTGGCCTGCCACATCGAGGCGACAGCCGCCATTGCCGGGGTCGATCCGCGCACTGGCCCGCACATCCATCGCAACGGCAATGGCCGGCGCAGCAGCCAGCACCGCGTACTCGCCGCTGACGACGAGCTTGCCCGGTGCCGTGGCCTCAGGCATCGGTGCAGTGCGCCCCCGGCCCAAGGCCGCTGTCGATGACCTGCGTGACGCCCGGTACGGCAGCGAGCGCCGCATGTACTGCCGCGGCGGCGGCTGGCTCACACACCGCCTTGACCTGCGCGCCCGCATCGATGGTGAAGAAAACCGGGGTACCCGCACGGCGCAGGGCCTGCACCACCTGCATGCACGCCAGCGTGGCCGGCAGCCAATACAGCAGTGGCGGACGCGTCGTCAGCATGACGGCATGCATCTTCAGGCAGCTGTGCTCGGCAAGTTCAGCGAGCGCGGCGAAATCACGATCCCGCACGCAGCGCACGCCCGCTTCGAGATCGACGGCGTGGCTGCGCACCCACTCGCCGTAGTAGGGCGAGGTGTCGCGGCTTGCAGCCATGCCGTCGCGCGAGCCGACATCCTTGGCCGTCGCAGCCGTGATGGCAACGACGACACGCAGCGGCCACGCCGCCGGCGCCAGCAGGGGTTCGACCACAACCTCGCCATCCGGCGCATTGCGCAACAGCGCGAAGCCGCCGAAGAGCGAGCGAGGGGCCGATCCCGAGCCGATCCGTGCCACACGGGCACGCTCAGCCAGCGGCAGGTCCATGCCGAGTGCCGCCGCAGCCGCGGTCACGAGCGCCGCAAAGCCGGAAGCCGAGGAAGCCAGACCCGCAGCCGTCGGGAAATCATTGTCGGTGTCGACGACAGCGCCATGACTCACGCCGGCCCGCTGGCGCAGCAGATCCAGGCAGGCGCTGACGCGCCTGCTGGCGGCGGAATCCTCACGGCCATTGAGGCGCAGGCTGTCACCCACGCGACCTGGCTCGAAGCACACCCGGGTACGCGTGCGCATGGCGCCGAGCGTCAGCGAGAGTGAGCCTGTTGCCGGCAGATTGGCCGCCACATCACGCTTGCCCCAGTACTTGACCAGGGCGATGTTTGGATGGGCGATGGCCGTAGCAGTCAGCGGCGCAGGCATGATGGCCGGATTATCGTCTATCCTTGTGCGCCTTTGGATGGTGGCAGTCCTTTCGCCCCGGAATCCCGTGTCATTCGCTGATCACATCCCCGCCTACCTCGAGCGTACGGAGCGCGCGCTCGAGCGCGCGCTCCCGGACGCCGCCCGGCCGCCCCGACGGCTGCATGCAGCCATGCGTTACGCGGTGCTCGGCGCCGGCAAGCGGCTGCGGCCGCTCCTGGTCTACGCGAGCGGCGAAGCCTTCGGCGTGGATCCCGACCGCCTCGACGCCCCGGCAGCAGCCATCGAGCTGATGCACTCCTTCTCGCTGATCCATGACGACCTGACCGCCATGGACGACGACGATATGCGCCGCGGCCGGCCGGCGACCCATCGTGCTTTCGACGAAGCCACCGCCATCCTCGCCGCCGACGCCCTGCAGCCACTTGCCTTCGAGAGCCTGGTGACGGCACCCGCCATGGCCACGGAGCC
>CAZQGA010000261.1:0-3647 GCA_964592735.1 uncultured Chromatiaceae bacterium
CCTCGTCGAGTTCGAGGCCCTTGAGCAGCCGGCGGATCAGCCGCTGCTGGTCCTCGGCGTCGAGGATCTGGAAGCCCTGCACCAGGCCGGCTTCCTGCCAGTGCCGGCGCAGCAGCCGGTGGGCGAGGCCGTGGAAGGTGCCGACCCAGAGGCTGTCCACCGGAATGCCGAGCAGCGCCTCGATGCGGGTGCGCATCTCGGCTGCCGCCTTGTTGGTGAAGGTCACGGCGAGAATGCCCCAGGGCGAGACCCGCTCGACCTCGATCAGCCAGGCGATCCGGTGCACCAGCACGCGGGTCTTGCCGCTGCCTGCACCCGCGACGACCAGCATCGGCCCGGCGGGCGCGGTGACGGCCTCACGCTGGGCATCGTTGAGGGGGGCGAGGATGCGGGTAACGTCCATCCGCAAATTCTAGCGTTACCGCAACCCGGTGGTGGTCACTTGTTGGCCGGATCCTCCCCTGCCCTGGCGGTCGTCACGGCTGCCGGCCGCTGCCAGCTCCCGCGTGAGAGCACCGAGTCGAGGGCCTCGGTGAAGGCGGAGACGATGGGCCCGTTGTAGCGGCCTACGGGTACCCCGTTGTAGATCAGGTGGGTGCCGTCGACGACGTACTCGCGTACGTAGGGGACTGTCCAGTCCGGGTAATCGACCTGCTCATAGCGGTCGAAGCCGGGGATGCCCTCGAAATTGAACATGGCATGCGAGAACAGCGTGTCGGTATTCTCGGCGAAGAACTCGATCGGGATGTTGATGACGTAATCGTAGCGGTCGCGGATGCCGTCGCGGAAGGCCTTGTTGGTCGACAGGTACCTGCCCTCCGGATCGTTGATCGGGTCGGCGAAATGATCCTGGGCCTGGACGATTTCGGCGCGGGCAAAGCCGTAGCCCTCGAGCAGGGTGCGCAGGTCGGCGAGGGTGGTATCGCGATAGGCCGGCGCCAGTTCGATCCAGGCCTCGAGGGGGGTACGGTTCCAGGCCATGCCGTGGACCGACATGACGACCTTTACTGCCGCCGTCCGCGGCAGCGTGTCGAGCCGGTCGCGGAGCATCGCCACCCAGGCCTGGCGAATCACGGCGAAATCCCCGATCTGCGGCTGGATGATCACCTTGATGGGCGGGTTGCCGTGCGCCTCCTGCCACTCGTGGATGTAGTGCACGGCGTGGCGGATGCTGCCGTTGAACTCTTCATGGTGCGAGTAGATGGCTGCCGGTGCGGCGAGGATGACGGTATCCACGCCTTCATCGAGCAGCGAGTACATCGCCGGCCGGGCCAGGCTGAAGTTGTCTGCCGTCACCCAGCGCCAGGGGACCGGGCCATATTGCGCCTGGATGCGGTTCATGGCCGCCTCGACGATGACGCGCATGCCCGCCTCGTGTGGAATCTTGTGCCCCTTGATGCCGATCCCGTAGTAATAGGCCAGTGCCTTGGTGGCCAGTTTGGCGGCTACCGTGGGCTTGCCGCCGGGGTGGGTTGGCAGCAGGAAGTAGCCATGGTCCATGTAGAGCATCGGGCTCGGCGGCACCCACTGCACTTCATCGCTACGGAGCTTGTCGAGATAGGACACACCGTCGGCGTCTGCCTCGCGGCCGTCGGCATCGATCAGCCGGGTGGGCGTGAAGGCTTCGAACTCATAGGGCCGTGCGGGATCGAGCAGTAGTACGCCGCGGTCGGCGTCGAACTGCAGGCGGAACGGCCAGGGTATGTACTGCATGGGCTTGAGCGCCAGGATGCGGTAGTCCTCCTGGCGGTAATCCTCGGGCATCACGAGGTGGGAGATGAAGATTCCGACCCTGCCTTCTGGTACCGGATCCTGGTGCTTGTAGTACTCGAAGTAGTTGGGTGCCGCGAGCTGCGGCGGCGTCCGGTTGAAGTACCGGTAGGCAGCGTAGCCGGAAGCCGCCAGCACGATGACGAGCCCGAGGACGATGAGGGCGATACGCTTGACGATCTTCATGGCAGGCCTACCCCGGTGACAGGTCTGGCGACGATAAACCCCGGGCTGGCATCCCCGCCAGCGCGGCGACCGGTCCAGCCGTCAGGTGGTGGCGTGCCCGCGCAGGAGCGTGAGAAAATCCGCTCCGTAGCGCTCGAGCTTCACCTGCCCGACGCCGGTGATGCCGAGGAGTTCTGTTTCGCTGCGCGGCTTCGTGCGGCACATTTCCACCAGCGTGACGTCGCTGAAGACTACATAGGGCGGCACGCCCTGCCGGCTGGCGAGCTCCCGGCGCAGGCTGCGCAGCGACTCGAACAGGGGCAGCTCGGTTGCCGGCAGTTCCACCGGCGTCCGTGCCCCGGCAGCAACGCTGGCTTCCCTCCCCGCTTTTTCACGGCTGCGGGGGCGCGCCAGCTCCAGGGTCGTTTCGCCCCTGAGCAGCGGGCGGGTCGCCTCGGTGAGCTTCAGCACCGAGTAATTGGCGATGTCCTGTACGAGATAGCCGCGGTGGATGAGCTGGCGAATGATCGAGATCCACTCGGCTTCGCTGCGATCCTTGCCGATGCCCCAGGTCGACAGGCGGTCATGACCAAGCTCACGGATGCGCGCGGTGTCCGCGCCGCGCAGCACGTCCACGACATGCCTGATGCCGAAGCGTGAGCCGACGCGGTACACGCAGGAGAGCGCCTTGCGGGCCGCGTCGGTGGCGTCCATGCGTTCGGGCGGGTTCAGGCAGACGTCGCAGTTGCCGCAGGGCTCGGGCAGCGTCTCGCCGAAGTAGCCGAGCAGCACCTGGCGCCGGCAGGTCAGGCTCTCGGCAAAGGCGACCATCGCCTGCAGCTTGTGGGCTTCGATGCGCCGCTGCTCCAGGTTGGCGGTTTCCTCGAGCATCTGTCGTGCCACCACCACGTCCTGCGTGCCGAACAAGAGCAGCGCTTCAGCGGGCAGCCCGTCGCGGCCGGCGCGCCCGGTTTCCTGGTAGTAGCCCTCGATATGGCGCGGTACGTCATGGTGGACAACGAAGCGCACGTTGGGCTTGTCGATGCCCATGCCGAAGGCCACGGTAGCCACCACGATCTGCAGGTCGTCGCGCAGGAAGCGTTCCTGCACCTCGTTGCGCACCGCTGCCGGGAGTCCGGCATGGTAAGCCGCTGCCCGCAGGCCCCGGCTCGTGAGTTGGCCGGCGATCTCCTCTACGCGCTTGCGTGAGAGTGCGTAGACGATGCCCGTCTCCCGGCCCTGCGTGGCGAGGAAGCGCAGCAGCTGGTCCAGCGGCCGGTGCTTCTCCAGCACGGTGTAGCGGATGTTTGGCCGGTCGAAGCTGGTGATCCGCACCGTGGCGTCATCGAGCTTCAGCACGCGGATGATGTCCTGCCGTGTCTGCGGATCTGCCGTGGCCGTCAGAGCAATCAGTGGCACGCCCGGCAGTTGCTCGCGCAGGCCACCCAGCGCCGCGTATTCGGGCCGGAAGTCATGGCCCCACTGCGAGACGCAGTGCGCCTCGTCCACGGCGACCAGTGCCACCCCGATGCTGGTGAGGCGCGCGAGAAACTCCGGCGTCATGAGCCGCTCGGGCGCGACGTACAGGAGATCGAGTTCCGCGGCATGCAGCCGGGCCAGTACGCGGCGTGCGGCAATGGGTTCGAGCGAGGAGTTGTAGCAGGCCGCGCGCACGCCGGTGGCCTCATGGCTGTCCACCTTGTCTTTCATCA
>CAZQGA010000262.1:0-3639 GCA_964592735.1 uncultured Chromatiaceae bacterium
GCATCAGGTCCGGAGCCCGTTGCACCTCGTCGATGAAAGCCCCACCGTCGCCGAGGTCCGCCAGGAACCCCTCGGGATCCGCAATGGCCTGTTCGCGAACGTCGCGGTCATCGAGCGTTCGCCGCGCGAAGCCCTGTGCTTCAGCGATTTCCTGGCAGATCGTGCTCTTGCCGACCTGCCGCGCCCCCATCACCGCAACCACGGGGTACAGCGTCAGGTCGGCACTGAGCTGGGGCTTAATGACCCGCGGGTAGTGGGTGTTTGCGTCGGCCATACCAATACGTTATATTTCCGTCTGGCAGCCAATATACCGTAGGAATATTGTCATGGCAAATGGGTACTCGGCGGACGATCTGCTGGAATTTCTTGACCATGCCGGCGACAAGGGACTCATGCCCGCGGCCACCGCCCAGGCCCTGGCCGTCGCGACGAGAAATGTCCTCGCAATCCTCTCTGACGATGAGAAGGCCGACCTGAGCCAGCTGGACCTCGACACGGCCATCAAGCGCTTCACGAACAAGCGCGCCAAGGATTTCAATCCCACGTCGTTGAAGGAATACGGCCGCCGGGTTCGGCGCGCGGTCGAGTTGTTCCTCAATTGGCGCGAGGATCCCGCGAACTTCACGATCAAGACCCGCACGACCAGCGCCCCCCGCAAGAAGGACAAGGGGTCGGGTAACAGCGAGCCCGCGACGCGAGATGCCACCGAGCAAGCGCCGGATGACGTGGCGGGAACCTATCGCTCCTCGGTTCCGGTTCGCCCGGGTCTTGTGGTGACTTTGGTCAACATTCCGAATGATCTGACCAGCGCAGAGGCTGAGCGGATCGCCGGTTTCGTCAGGATGCTGGCCCTGGACCGATAGGGAAGTGCCATGGCGAGAAGAACCAAGAAGGGCGCTGCAGAAAGCGCCACCACCGCCAACCTCGGCTTCGAGGCCAAGCTGTGGGCCGCTGCGGATGCGCTGCGCAACAACATGGACGCGGCCGAGTACAAGCACGTCGTCCTCGGCCTCATCTTCCTGAAGTACATCTCGGACGCGTTCGAGGCAAAGCACGCCGAACTCGCCGCCCAACAAGCCGATGGTGCCGACCCCGAGGATCGCGACGAATACCGCGCTGCCAGCATCTTCTGGGTGCCGAAGGAGGCGCGCTGGCAGCACCTGAAGGCCAACGCGCCCCAGCCCACTATCGGCACGCTGGTGGACGACGCCATGGCGGCCATCGAGCGAGACAACCCTACGCTCAAGGGTGTGCTGCCGAAGGACTTCGGCCGCGCTGGTCTCGACAAACAGCGCCTCGGCCAGATCATCAACCTGGTCAGCGACATCGCCCTCGGCAGCGCCGCAGACCGCGCCAAAGACACGCTCGGCCGCGTGTACGAATATTTCCTGTCGCGATTCGCCAGCGCCGAGGGCAAGAGCGGCGGCCAGTTCTACACGCCCTCGCACGTGGTGCGCGTGCTGGTCGAGATGCTCGCGCCCTACAAGGGGCGCGTCTACGACCCCTGCTGCGGATCGGGCGGCATGTTCGTGCAGAGCGAGAAGTTCATTGAGGTGCACACCGGCAAGATCGGCGACATCTCGATCTACGGTCAGGAGTCGAACTACACCACCTGGCGTCTGGCGAAGATGAACCTTGCCATCCGCGGCATCGACGCGCAGATCGCGCACGGCGACACCTTCCACGCCGACAGGCACCCCGATCTTAAAGCCGACTATGTGCTGGCCAACCCGCCGTTCAACGACAGCGACTGGCGCGGCGAGCTGTTGAAGGACGATCCGCGCTGGGCCTACGGCACGCCGCCGGCGGGCAATGCCAACTTCGCCTGGGTGCAGCACTTCCTCCATCACCTGTCGCCCACGGGGCTTGCCGGCTTCGTTCTCGCCAATGGCTCGATGTCGTCGAATCAGTCCGGCGAGGGCGAGATCCGGAAGGCCATCATCGAGGCGGACTTGGTCGACTGCATGGTGGCGCTGCCGGGCCAGCTGTTCTACTCGACGCAGATTCCGGTCTGTCTGTGGTTCCTGGCTCGCAACAAAAAGAACGGGCGCTTCCGTGACCGACGCGGCGAGACGCTCTTCATTGACGCGCGCAAGCTGGGCACCCTCGCCGATCGCGTGCACCGCGAGCTGACGGATGTGGACGTCGAGAAGATTGCCGGCACCTATCGCGCCTGGCGCGGCGACAAAGGTGCAGGCGAATACGCCGATGTACCGGGGTTCTGCAAGGCCGCGATGCTAGAGGACATTCGCAAGCACGGGCACGTACTTTCGCCTGGGCGATACGTTGGTGTCGAGGTGGCAGAGGATGACGGTGAGCCGTTTGACGAGAAGATGAGGCGGCTGGCTGCAACGCTGCGCGCACAGCAGGCCGAGGCCACGAAGCTCGATGACACAATCGCTGCCAATCTGAAGGAACTTGGGTATGGCGGATGAGTGGCCAACCAAGACAGTTTTGGAGTTACAACGCGATGGTGTACTGCTGGTAGAGGATGGCAACCACGGCGAGAATCGCCCTCGATCCGATGAGTTTGTCGACACGGGGGTAGCATTCATTCGTGCAGCGGATATGGATGCGGGCCGGGTTCTCTTTGGAACTGCTGCGAGAATCAACGAGAAGGCCCGCGCGCGAATCACCAAAGGCATCGGTGCGCCAGGCGACGTTCTACTCTCTCACAAGGGGACCGTCGGAAAAGTTGCCTTGGCAGGTGATGACGCGCCTCCGTTTGTTTGCAGTCCCCAGACAACATTCTGGCGAACACTCGACCACGCGCGTCTCGATCGCAAGTATCTCTACTCTTTCCTCAGGTCGGCGGGATTTCATGCCCAGCTCGCAACGCGAGCTGGTGAAACGGACATGGCTCCGTACGTCAGCTTGACTTCGCAGCGCGAGCTCGCTGTGACCCTGCCGCCGATCAATACTCAGCGCGCCATAGCGCAAGTACTCGGCGCTCTTGACGACAAGATCGAGCTGAACCGGCGGATGAGCGAGACGTTGGAGGCGATGGCCCGAGCGCTGTTCAAGTCCTGGTTTGTCGACTTCGATCCTGTCCGCGCCAAGGCGGAAGGGCGTCACCCCGGTCTGCCCCAGCACCTGGCTAACCTCTTTCCCTCCAGCCTTGTCGATTCCGAACTCGGCGAGATTCCGGAGGGGTGGGAGGTAAAAGCCATCGGCGACCTCGCGGAAGTTGCCGGCGGCAGCACACCGAAGACGGAGCGGGCCGAGTACTGGGCCGGCGGAACGCATCACTGGGTCACCCCGAAGGACTTGTCGGCACTTTCGGTGCCGGTCTTGCTCGACACCGAACGCAGGATCACTGACGCCGGATTGGCACAAATCAGCTGCGGCCTGCTCCCGAAGGGAACCGTCCTGTTGTCGTCGCGGGCACCCATCGGGTACCTCGCAATTGCCGAAGTCCCTGTTGCAGTCAACCAGGGCTTCATCGCGATGAAGCCGCGCCCCGGCACATCGAATCTCTTCCTGCTGCGATGGGCCAGTGCGGCCCACGATGACATCGTGAGTCACGCCAACGGCTCGACGTTCCTGGAGATCAGCAAGTCGAGCTTCAGGCCCATTGCCGTCGTCGCGCCTGTCACCGCCGTCATGCACGCCTTCGACCGATTGACGCGCCCGTTATAC
>CAZQGA010000263.1:0-3623 GCA_964592735.1 uncultured Chromatiaceae bacterium
GATATACTGGGAAACGAGCCGCGGGTCGACCGGTCCGAGGCGGGCATGCCGATACGGGTATGGCTGTCTGCGACCACCGGCTCGGGTGTCGATCTCCTTCTGAATGCAATTGCCCAGTGTCTGCACCGTGACGTCGTGCGAGGTACCGTCAGGTTGAGCGCCGCCGATGCGCGGTTGCGCGCCCGCCTGTACGAGGGTTCCAGCGTACGCAGCGAGCGGCCGCTGGATGATGGCGGCTGGGAGATTGAACTGGAGATGGATCGAGCTGGATTTCTCGAGCTGCAGCGCCGTGACGGGCTGCAGTTCCTGCCTGTTGCCGACCCGGTGGTGCCGGTGCCGGCCTGACGATGATCATTTGACGGAATTTCTGGGGTACTAAACAGCCATGGCGTGGAATGAATCCGGAAATGGCCGCAATCCGTGGGATCGCGGAGGCGGGGGCCGTCAGGGGCCGCCTGATCTCGACCGTATCGTGCGGGAGTGGCAGAAGAAGCTGGGCGGGCTGTTTCGCGGTGGCCCGTCACGACCGGACTCCGGTTCGCCTGGGGCCCCCCGGCCGCCGAGCGGTTCGGGCCTGTTGTTCCTCGCTGGCCTGGTGCTGCTGGGCTGGGTCCTCACTGGACTCTACCGTGTCGACGCCGCCGAGCAGGGCGTTGTTCTGCGTTTCGGACAATACGTCGCCACCACCATGCCGGGCCTGCGCTGGCACCTGCCCTGGCCGGTCGAGCACGTCGAACTTGTCAACGTCAACGAGATCAGCCCTTTCAACAAGCAGACCCGCATGCTCACCAAGGACGAGAACATCGTTGATGTCGATCTCGTCGTGCAGTACCAGAAGGCGGATCCGTTCAAGTATCTCTTCAATGTCCGGGATCCGGAGGGGACGGTTTCCGACGTCAGCGAAAGCGTCATTCGCGAGGTCATTGGCAAGAGCACCATGGACTATGCGCTCGGTGAGGGTCGCGCGGAAATAGCCCTGCAGACCCAGCGGCTGATCCAGGAAACGCTCGATGAATACACCACCGGCATCCGCGTCACCAAGGTCAACCTCCAGGACGTGAATTTCCCCGAGCAGGTCGACGCAGCCGTGCAGGATGCCATCAAGGCGCGCGAGGATCGTGAACGCCTGTCCTTCGAGGCCCAGGCCTATGCCAACGACGTGGTGCCGAAGGCGCGTGGTGAGGCTGCACGCCGCCTGGCGGACGCCGAGGCGTACCGGGAGCGCGTCATCGCCGATGCCCAGGGCGAGGCAGCACGTTTCGTGTCGCTGCTCAAGGAGTACGAGCAGGCACCGGGTGTCACCCGTGAGCGACTCTATCTGGAGGCTGTCGAAGACGTCCTGTCGAGGACCAGCAAGGTGGTGGTGGATACCACTGGCAGCGGCAACATGCTGTACCTGCCGCTGGACAAGATCATGGAAGGACGCAGTGCCGTACCGGCCGGCACGGGTTCGGGCAGTTCCCGGACGACTACCACGGTCACCCCGGCCGATACTGGTGCAGATTCTGGCGCAGGCACGCGGTCCCGTGAGGATCTGCGCAACAGGGGAGCACGCTGATGAAGAAGCTGGCCCCAGGGATCCTGCTGACTGCCCTTGCCGTGGTTGTCGTCGCCATGATGGCGTTGTTCACGGTGGATGAGCGGCATCTCGCCGTGAAGTTCCGCTTCGGCGAGATTGTCGATGCGAGCTTCACGCCGGGCTTGCACGTGATGATTCCGTTCGTGAACAACATCGAAAAATATCCACGGCAAATCCTCACGATCAACAATCCGCAGGAGCAGTTCCTTACCAAGGAAAAAAAGAATCTCCTCGTCGACTTCTTCGTCAAGTGGCGCATCACGGATGTGAGTGCCTACTATCGCGCCAGCGGCGGCAGTGAGCCGCTGGCGGCTCAGCGCCTGCTTGAAATCCTCAAGGATGGCATTCGTGCGGAATTCGCCAAGCGCACGGTGCCGGAGGTCGTCGCAGCCGAGCGGCGGCAGCTGCTGGATGCGATGCTGGCGGGGGCGCGCGGCAACGCTGACTCCCTTGGCATCGAAATCGTCGACGTGCGCGTCAAGCGCATCGAGTTTTCCGACGAGGTCAGCGAATCTGTGTTCAATCGCATGCGCCAGGAGCGTGCGCGAACCGCCTCGGAACTGCGCGCCCAGGGTGCCGAGTCGGCTGAGCAGATCCGTGCTGATGCGGACAAGCAGCGCACAGTGATCGTGGCGAACGCCTATCGCGATGCACAGATCCTGCGAGGCGAGGGTGACGCGGCTGCGACAAAAATCTATGCCGATGCGTATCGCAAGAACGAGGAGTTCTTTGCGTTTTATCGCAGCATCTCCGCGTACAAGAACTCGCTCGGGCAGCCCAGTGACCTGATGGTCATCGATACCAAGAGCCAGTTTTTCAAGTACATGAACAAGGCGGAGGGCGGGCGCTGACGCCCGCCGGTACCGCACGGCAGCCAGGGCGGCCGTGCAGGCCACATGCATTGGGCTGATTTTTTTGCCGCGCTCGCCCTGTATCTGGTGATCGAGGGCCTGCTGCCCTTCGTCAGCCCATCCGGCTGGCGGCGCAGCCTGGCCATGCTGGCGCAGTTAAGCGATGCGCAATTGCGGATTTTCGGGCTTGGCGTGGTGATTTCCGGGCTGGCGCTGCTGGTGCTGGTTCGCGGGTTTGCCTGAACGAAGACAGGGGCGGGAACGCGTGGTGGATCCAGGCTTCAGGGCGGCAGGCAATGCCGGGCGCAGCGTCATTGTCGTCGGCATCCAGTGGGGTGATGAAGGCAAGGGCAAGATCGTTGACCTGCTGACGGAGCGGGTGGGTGCCGTAGTGCGCTTCCAGGGCGGCCACAACGCCGGCCATACGCTCATCATCAACCAGCAGAAGACCGTCCTGCACCTGATTCCCTCGGGCATTCTGCGCCCGGAAGTCGCCTGCGTGATCGGCAACGGGGTCGTCGTGCACCTGCCGTCCCTGCTGCAGGAGATCGACCGGCTCGAATCCCGGGGCGTACAGGTGTCTGGCCGCCTGCGCATCAGCACGGCCTGTCCGCTGATCCTGCCGACTCACATCGAGCTTGACCGGGCCCGTGAGAGTGCGGGTGGGGCAAAGGCCATCGGCACCACCGGGCGTGGCATCGGCCCGGCCTACGAGGACAAGGCGGCGCGGCGCTCGCTGCGTGTGTCCGATCTTTTCAATCCGGAACGGCTCACCGAACGCCTCAGGGCCGCGACTGCCCTGCATAATTTCGTCCTCGAGCACTACCACCAGGTTGCACCGGTGGATGTCAATGCCACCCTGGAGGAGTTGCTGCGGCTGGGCGAGCGGATCAAGCCGCTGGCTGGCGATGCAGCCCTGTTCCTCGACCAGCAGCGCCGGGCCGGCGTCAACCTGCTCTTCGAAGGCGCGCAGGGTACGCTGCTCGACGTGGACCACGGCACCTATCCCTATGTCACCTCGTCAAACACGACCGCGGGGTTTGCTGCGACGGGAAGCGGCCTCGGTGTCGGTGCGTTTGATTATGTACTCGGCATCGTCAAGGCCTATACCACGCGCGTTGGTGCAGGACCCTTCCCGACGGAACTCTTCGATGACATGGGCCAGCACCTGGCCAGGGTGGGAGCCGAGTTTG
>CAZQGA010000264.1:0-3573 GCA_964592735.1 uncultured Chromatiaceae bacterium
GGAGAGGATGGCCACATGGCCTGCATCCATGTCGCAGGCATGTACCGTCGCACCCTGGTCAAGTGCGGCCCGGCTGGCAACACCGTACGCGCAGCCGATATCGAGCACGGGTGCGCTGCTGCTGCCGGCGTCGTGGACAAACGCCACCGAAAAGCGGTCCAGCGTCTCGGGCATGAAGCCCCGGTGATTGAGGGTCGGGACGAGGCCCGGGAGAAAAGACCTGGGACGTTGCGAGATCTCGGTCATGACATCCACCCGCCGTCAGCTCACCTGCCACTGTCGCCCCGGAAGGGCCGCCCCGGCCATACACCATCAGCCCCATCCGCCCACTGTCCGGGCGGGAATTCCCTTATATCGCTCTTCACAGTCAGCGCTTAGAAATACCCGCTCACGGACCAACGGTATACTCGAAACGGACGGCATCCGGAGGAAGCCCGACATGCGTGATTCTGCGCTGGTATCCGACACCGGCAGTCGCAGCCCGGCGGGCCGGGCCGAGCCAGTCCGCGTGCGCTGCAGCAGCTGCCCGACTGCCCCACGCTGCCTGCCGGCAGCCCTGGATACCGAGCAGGTGCGCCGCTTCGAGGAGATCATCCAGCGCAGCCGGCCCCTCACCGCCGGTGACCACCTGTTCCGCATCGGTGACCCGTTCCACGCGATGTTTGCGGTGCAATCCGGCTGCTTCAAGAGTTACATGGTGGATGCCGAGGGTCGTGAGCATGTCATGGCCTTCCATTTCGCCGGCGAGGTCATTGGCGTGGAGGCCATCTATCCCGAGCGCCATGTCTCGAGCTGCGTCGCTCTCGCCGACCAGAACAACGTGTGCGTGCTGCCCTACCGGACGCTCACACGCCTCGCCCAGGAAATCGCCCCGCTGCAGGCGGAAATCCTGCGGATGCTGAGCCGGCAGGTGCTCGGCGGCACCAGCATCGCCGCGGACTTCACCGCCGAGGAGCGGCTGGCGGCCTTCCTTGTCATGGTGGCGGCACGCCTGCGCCGTCCGGGAGGCTGGACTGGCGAACTCGATCTCGCCATGTCCAGGCAGGACATCGCCAGTTTCCTCCGGCTGGCCCCGGAAACCGTCAGCCGCATCCTCGCCCGGTTCCAGAAAAGCGGCCTTGTACGGGCAGACCGCAAGCGCATCGCACTGCTCAATCCCGAAGGACTCGCCGAAATTGCCGCCTGCATGAACCCCTACACCCGCTTTGGCTCGTAGCCGCGCGGCGTGACCAGCATCGCAGCCAGGTATCCCGGCTGCTGCCAGACTGCGCGGTGGGTCCACGACCAACGGCACGTGCATGACAGCCAGCCCTTTGCAGGAATGTCGCCCTGGCGCCGCCCTGGGGCTCAGCGCCTTACTGCTCTGCAGCCCGGTTACTGCAACGGCTGCCGACCCGGCACCACTCGCCACAGTCAGCACCGCGCGCGCGCCCGCACCAGTGCCCACGCCTGCCGGTACGATCCGGCTGGAAGCCTTCCGAAACTTCAGGCATCAGACACCAGAGCAGTGGCGGGCACCCGCACTCCATCCCGGTGCCGGCCTGTCCGGCAGCCGCAGCACGCCGACCGCCATCGGCGTCGCCGTGGACCTCGTCAGTTGTGCAGATGGCAACCTGGCGGCAAGCGCCATCGAGGCCGGCGGCTGGCAGCACCGGATCGGGGGTCCCTGCGCGAATGCCAGCGCGCCCAGACAAGGCTCGGTCACCCTGCGCGCACCACCCGCCAGCACCCCTTCGGCACCTGCTGCCGCAGGACGGCCCGCAGCCTGCGATCCCGCGACCTGGGTCTGCCGCCTGGCGCCGGAATAGCAGGCACCGCACCCCGCAGCCCCTGCTGCCTGCTATCCTTCGCTTCCCCAGTTCTTCCGGATGGAGCCAATCGATGCGTCGGATCATCACGAGCGCAGCCGTCTTCCTGCTGGTCGCGGCCTCAGCCGCCCAGGCAGCCACGCCTGAGGATGCCATCAAATACCGCAAGGCTGTCATGAGTGCCATGGCCGGGCACATCGCCGCCATTTCCATGATTTTCACCGGGCGGGTCGATGGCCAGGACCAGCTGCCCGGCCACGCCGAGGCGCTGGCCACGACCGCCGCAGGAACTGCCACCCTGTTCCCCGTCGGCTCCGGTGTCGGCAAGACTGACGCACTGCCCCTGATCTGGCAGGAAAACGCGCAGTTCCAGAAGGCGGCAGAAGCCGACAAGACAGCGACCGCACAACTGCGTGACGCCATCCAGGGCGGCGACAAGGCTGCCATCGGCAAGGCCCTCAAGTCCGTCTCCGACTCCTGCAAGGGATGCCACGACCGCTATCGCAAGGAAAGCTGAGCCGCACGGTGCTGGCCGCGTGCCTGCTCTGGGCCGCGGCCGCATCCGCCGATTCAGCCATCGAACGCGGCCGCTACCTGGCAGCTGCGGGCGGCTGCGTGAGCTGCCATACCGAAGATCGCGAGGGAGCCCGGCCCTTCGCGGGCGGGCACTCGCTCGCCACGCCCTTTGGCACGTTCTACGCACCGAACATCACGCCTGATCGGCAGACGGGAATCGGCAACTGGACTGAGGCGCAGTTCGTCGCCGCGTTGCGGGAGGGACGTGGCCCGGGCGGCGTGGCGTACTTTCCCGCCTTCCCGTACCCCGCCTATGCCGGCATGACCGCGGCGGATGCCGGCGCGATCTACGCCTACCTGATGTCGCTGGCGCCCGTGGCGCAGCAGAACCGGCCCCACGATCTTCCCTGGTATTTGCGCACGCGGCTCGCGGCTCGCGGCTGGCAGTGGCTGTTTTTCCGGCCGGTGCGCTTTACGCCGGATGCTAAACATGACGCGGAGTGGAACCGGGGCGCATACCTCGTGCGCCACCTCGGCCACTGCGGCGAATGCCACACGCCACGCAACGCACTCGGCGCCCGGCGTGACGAAATGGAGATGGCTGGCAGCCCGGCAGGGCCCGGGGACCGCAAGGTGCCGAACATCACGCCCGACGAGCACGACGGCATCGGCGACTGGTCGATTGCAGACCTGACGACCTTCCTGGAGATCGGCATGCTGCCCAACGGGGATTTTGCCGGCGCCGGCATGGGGCAGGTTATTGACGACAACACCTCGCGGTTGTCGGCCGGAGACCGTCACGCGATCGCAGTCTATCTCAAGGCCTTGCCGTCACATCCCACGCCCCGCTGAACCAGGGCAGCAGTCCGCCTCAGATGCCCAGCTTCGCCAGCGTATCGGCAATCTGCCCGAGAAGGGCAGCCAGCCTCGGGTAACCCGCCTCCAGGCGCAACGCCGCCTCCTGCACCTGGCCATTGCCAGCCGGCACGCTGCCAGGAGATTCCTCGGCGACCAGCCGCCGGATATCCTGCAGCACATGGTCGAGCAGTTGCCGCGATTCGGAATCGAGCGCCCTGGTCCCGGCCAGTTCCTGGTGAAGCTCCGCCAACAGCGTCTGCAGCTTGCCTTTGTCCATCAAGTCCTCGACCCGGATCGTGCGGGATTCATGTGGTCGACGGCATTATGCTCACGCCGGCAGGCCAGGGTCCAATCACAGCCGCCCGGACATAATGGCCGCAGCGGATTTGCC
>CAZQGA010000265.1:0-3539 GCA_964592735.1 uncultured Chromatiaceae bacterium
CGCGTTGAAGGCTGCCTTGCTGAGCATGTGCACCTCGTCGACCAGGTACACCTTGTACCGCCCGACACCGGGTGTGTACTGGACGTTGTCGAGCAACTCACGGATGTCATCGATGCCGGTCCGCGAAGCCGCGTCCACCTCGATCAGATCGACGAAACGGCCTTCCTCGATGGCCAGGCAGGCCCGGCAGCGGCCGCAGGGCGTGGCGCTGACCCCCTCCTCGCAATTGAGGCAGCGCGCCAGGATACGTGCCACCGTCGTCTTGCCGACCCCGCGGGTGCCCGCGAACAGGAACGCGTGGTGAACCCGCCCGGAACCCAGTGCATTGCTGAGCGCACGCACGATGTGCGGTTGCCCGACGACGTCCTCGAAAGTGCGGGGACGCCATTTCCGCGCCAGCGCCAGGTAGGTCATTGCTGCTTGATTATGCCGGGCCCGGACCTGCGTCCGGGCAATGGAAAGCTGAGTGAGTCCGCGCCAGCCCGGCCCCGGCGCCCGGCATCACCGCTGCCGCTGCTCCCTTCCGGGCCTGACGGGGTTTACGATTAGCCGCCGCGGGGAGACCGACGCGGACCCGCAGCAAGGGTATGCGCCCGCCCGCCTTTCGGCAAGGACTTGCAAGTGCCCGGCCGCCGTGCTTGCGGAGGCAAAACCGCCAATGAAATAATGCAGTTGGTTCCAGCTTCAAGAACACTCATGAAGAAATTTCTCCAGGCGATGGCCCTCGTGCTGCTTGCAGCCTGCAGCACCGCGACAAGCGTCCGGGGCAACTGGCAGGGCGAGCCTGTCGGTGCGGCCTTCGAGCACGTCCTCGTCGTGGGCGTTTCGGCCAATTCCCGCATGCGCCGCAGCTTCGAGCTTGCCCTGAGTGAACTGATCCGCAAGCCTGGCACCCAGGCCACGGCTGCCGTCCAGGCCGGCGAAGGGGCCGTGGCGCCCAGCGTCGAGACGGTCACCGCCATGGTGCGGGCCACCGGTGCCGATGGCGTGCTGATCACCCGCCTGGTCTCGCGGAAAGTCTCGGCGGAAGAAACCGAGAGCCGTATCGGCGTGAAAACGCAGCGTCCGGCCACCCTCAACGGTGGGCCGGGGCTCGTGGAACTGTTCAGCCTCGACTACAACGAGTACGAAGACCCGGGCGAGCTGACAGCCAGGTCGACCGTGATTCTCGAAACCTCCCTGTATGACGTCCGCCAGGACGGCCGGCTCGTCTACACGATCACGACGAAATCGAAGTTCCGCGAGGACCGCGACGATGTCATCGCCAACGTCACCCGGGCGATCGCCGGCAAGCTGCGACAGGACGGCCTGATTCGCTGACCGGCCCGCGCCTCAGCCCCGCACCTCAGCGAGGCGCTGCAGGCCGCCGGGAACCGGCTGCCTGCCCATCCAGCCAGGGGCGGATTGCAGCCGCAAAATCCTCGATTGGCTTGCCGCCCTGAATCCGTGTGCGAACGACACCCGAGCGATCGAGGACGTAGCTGGTCGGCAGCAACTCGTTCCAGGCCGGATCCAGCACGCTCACCAGGCCGTCCATCTCTGGTGTTGCCCGGCGATAGGTCTCCAGCGTGGGAAACCACTTCTGGAGGAATGGCGCCAGCACGGCGGCATAGTCCCCCGGCTCATCCAACGACACCGCGATCAGCGTGAAGCCCTTGTCGCGGTACTGCTGCTGCAATTCAAGCAGCGCCGGGATTTCCTTCAGGCAGGCCTGGCACCAGGTGGCCCAGAAGTTGACCAGCACCACCTGGCCTTTCTGGTGCTCGAGCACCTGGCGAAAGCCCGCGGCATCAAGTGGCGGCACTGGCGGTGCTGCCATGACGGGTGTCGCGAGCAACGACAGGACGAATGCGACGAACACGAGCCTGCAATGGCTGACCATGTGGATGATCCGGCTGACCATGACGACAGTCATCATGCGAGCGGACAGCAAACCGTGCAAGCGGCAGCCTCCACGGGCTGCGGCCAGCCGCGTCACTGCGCGGCCAGCCTCTCCTCGGGCAGGGGTGTGAATTCCTGTTCGTCGCCGACCGGTAGCTTCATGCGTTGCTGGCGCCAGTCTTCTTGCGCCTGCTCGAGTCGCGCCTGCGAGGACGAGACGAAATTCCAGAAAATGAACCGCTCCCCAACCGGCTCGCCACCCAGCGTCATCACGGTGGACGGTTGCTGCGTTCGCACGTCCACCGCCCCCGCCGGACGAAGTACCGCCATCTGGCCGGCCTCGAGCACCTGCCCACCGATCTCGATCTCGCCCACCGCCACGTAGACGGCGCGTTCCGGAAACTCGTCGCTGATGCTGCGCCGTGCACCAGCCGCCATCGTCCAGTGCTGGTAGAAAAGCGGTGAGTGCGTCTGCACGCTGGCGGTGAGGCCATCCGCACTTCCGGCGATGAGCCGTCCCTGCACGCCATCCTCCTGCCAATCGGGCAGATCGGCACCCTCGTGGTGGTAGAAGGCCGGCGCCGTTTCCTCGTACTCCCGCGGCAGCGCCACCCAGGCCTGGATGCCGTGCATATGGGCACCCTGGCGGCGTGCATATTCGAACCGCTCACTGTGGGTGATACCGCTGCCGGCGACCATCCAGTTGACCTCTCCAGGGCGGATTTCCTGGTGGCAGCCCAGGCTGTCCCGGTGCGTCAGCGCACCGCTGAAGAGATAGGTGACGGTGGACAGGCCGATGTGCGGGTGGGGACGCACGTCGAGCTCACGCGGGATGCCGGGCGTCAGATCCAGCGGACCCATCTGGTCGAAGAAGATGAAGGGACCCACCATGCGATGGCCGGCGGCCGGCAGCACGCGGCCCACCTCAAAGCCGCCGCCCAGATCCCGGATGCGCTTATCGATGATCCGCTGGATCAGGCCCATGATCTCAACTCTCCCCAGCCCCTGCCTGAAGCTTGAATTCAGCTTCGAAATGCAGGGTAACTTCATCACCCAGCACGGGAAGCCCATACGCAATTCCGAACTCGGAGCGCTTGATTCGCCCGCGCCCGTCGAATCCCAGCGTATAGCGACCATCGGCAGGACCCTTGCCCGCCTGGTTGAAATCAGCGGTGATGACGAGCGGCCGGGTGACCCCGCGCAGGGTCAGCTCGCCGGTGATCTCAGCGGTGTTGGCCGAGATAATCCGGATCTGCGTGGCGCGGAGCGTGGCGATCGGATACCGCGCGACATCGAAGAAATCCGGGGCCTTCAGGTGCTCGTCGAGCGCGGTATTGAGCGAAGCCACGCTCGCCATATTGACCTGCGCGTCGAGTCGGCTCGCCGGGATCTTCTGCGGATCCAGGACCAGCGTCGCGGAGACATCGGTAAACTGGCCAACATAGGTGGAGAACCCCAGGTGGCTGACCGACCAGGTAATCTTGCCGTGGTCGGGGTCGAGCTTATACGTGCCGGGCCGCGCCTGGGCCAGGTCGCGGACGGGAGTCTCCGCCTGGGCGCTGCCATTGATGAACAGGCCGGCAAGCGCCAGCGTCGCTGTGGCGAGAATCATTCGATGCATGGGGTCGTTCTCCGGGGTTGCCTCCGGGCATTGTGTC
>CAZQGA010000266.1:0-3521 GCA_964592735.1 uncultured Chromatiaceae bacterium
CGTAGCTACCCGCCAGCGCCACCACCGTCGCCGCATCAAACAGGTCGCTGTCGTATTCAAACGTGACGCTGAGGCCGTTCGCATGCTCGATGAGCGACACGCTGAGATCGAACTTCGACGTGCGCCTCGGCAGCGCGAAACGCGTGACCTCGATCCCGGCGAGCGCGAGCGGTGCGGCCGGCTCGTTGTGCAGGTTGAACATCACCTGGAAGAGCGGCGTGCGCCCGGGATCGCGCGGCGGCTGCAATTCATCGACGAGCTTCTCGAACGGCAGGTCGGCATGCGCATAGGCGTCGAGTGCCCGCCGCCGCGTGCGCGCGAGCAGTTCGCGCAGCGTCGGGTTGCCGCGCAGGTCGCCGCGCAGCACCAGCGTGTTGACGAAGAAGCCGATCAGCCCCTCGAACTCGCTGCGCCCGCGTCCGGCGACCGGCGTACCCACCAGCAGGTCCTCCGCACCCGTCCAGCGCGTGAGCAGCGCCTGGAAGCCGGCGAGCAGCACCATGAAGAACGTCGCCTGTTCCTCGCGCGCGACGGCATGCAGGGCGTCCACCAGCCCACGCCCGAGATCCGTACTGATGCGTGCGCCGCGATGACGCTGCAGCGGGCGCCGGGGCCGGTCTAGCGGCAGGTCGAGCCGTGCTGGTGCATCAGCCAGCTGATCGCGCCAGAAGGCGAGCTGGCGCTCCAGCTCACCTTCCTCGAGACAGCGCCGCTGCCAGTCGGCGTAATCGGCATATTGCAACGGCAGCGGCGGCAGTTGCGCCACCTCTCCACGACAGCGCGCCGCATAGCAGACCGACAGCTCGTTAAACAGCACGGCCATCGACCAGCCATCAGAGACGATGTGATGCATCACCAGGCAGAGCAGCTGCTCGTCCGGCGTAACGTCGATCAGCGTTATCCGCAAGAGCAGATCATGCGCAAGGTCGAAGGGCCGTTCCACAAGCGACAGCAGCAACCCGGCCGGATCCTCCCCACGGCCTGCTGGCAGGCGCTCAAGCGGCAAGTTCCCTTGCGCCGCGATCCGTTGCTCGCCGCTGCCGTCAGCGCCAGCGGCAAAAGTCGTGCGCAGCACCTCATGGCGCGCGGCAAGATCGGCCAACGCCAGCTCCAGCGCATCGGCATCGAGTGCGCCGCGCAGCCGGAACACCGCATGGAGGTGGTAGGTGCTGCTGCCCGGCTCGAGCTGGTCGAGGAACCAGAGGCGCTGTTGCGTGCCGGACAGCGGTGCCGTCGTGCGCACGCCCGGATGCACCCCGGGCGCTGACGATTGCGCGACTGCGGTGCCAGCCAGTCTCACCGCGAGCCCCGCGACTGTCGGGGCTTCGAAAACTGCCCGCAGGGGGAGCCCGATCCCAAGGCCCGCGCGCAGGCGGGCGACCAGCCGCGTGGCCAGCAGCGAGTGCCCGCCCAGCGCAAAAAAATCCTCGTCGATGCCAACCGTGCGGCCGAGGCCAAGAACCTCGGCGAACACGGTGCAAAGTGCGGCCTCCGCCGGATTGCGCGGCGCTGTGCACGATCCTGCCGCAGCCATGATCATCGGCGCCGGCAGCGAGCGCCGGTCGAGCTTTCCGTTGGCCGTCATCGGCAACTGCCCGACGAATACGATCTGCGCCGGCACCAGGTATTCGGGCAACTGCTGGCGCAACGCGGCACGCAGCGCAGCCGCCGTGGGTGCGGCACCCCGGGTGACGACCCAGGCGATGAGAGCGGGCTCACCACCCGCCGCGGTGCGGGTGCCGGCTGCAGCCTGCGCCACACCCGCACAACGCAGGAGTGCGGCCTCCACCTCGGCGGGCTCGATGCGGAACCCGCGGACTTTCAGCTGGTCATCAAAGCGGCCAAGGAGCTCGATGCGTCCGTCGGACAGCCGCCGCGCGCGGTCTCCCGTGCGATACAGCCGCGCGCCCGACTTCGTCGAAAACGGATCGGCGACGAAACGTTCAGTCGTCAGCCCAGGCCGCGCGTGGTAGCCGGACGCCACGCCAGCGCCGCCGATGCAGAGTTCACCTGGTACACCCGTCGGCAGCAGCCGCAGCGCACGATCGACAATGTATATCTGCGTATTGTCGATAGGCAGACCGGCCGTGATGTCATCCGCTGCCGTGATGCGTGCGCAACTCGACCAGATGGTCGTCTCCGTCGGCCCGTAGAGATTCCAGAGTTCCAGGCCCAGGGCGAGCAGCCGCGCCGCAAGATCGCTGGACAGCGCCTCGCCGCCGCAGAACGTGCGCAGCCCGGGACGCCCACACCAGCCGCCCGCAAGCAGCAGCTGCCAGGTTGCCGGCGTCGCCTGCATGACCGTGATGCCGGCACTCTCGATGAGCTGCGCCAGAGCCACGGCATCGCGCGCGTCCTCCGCTGTCGCGATGACCACGGTGCCGCCGGCGACCAGCGGCCCGAGCAGTTCGAGAACGGCTATATCGAAGGAGAGCGTGGTGACTGCAAGCCAGCGATCCGTCGCGACGATGCCCGGTTCGCGCTGCATGCTCTGCAGGAAGTTGACGACTCCGGCGTGGCTGACCCGCACACCCTTGGGCTGACCCGTGCTGCCGGAGGTATAAATGAGGTATGCCGGCTGCCCCGGCAGCACGGCCCTGCGTGCCGGCGGCAGGGTGCAATCCCCCTCGCTGAGATCCTCGATGCAGAGAAGGCCGTCGTGGAATGCGAAACGCATGGCGAGATGCCGTTCGGTGAGCAGCCAGCCGGCACCCGCGTCATCGAGCATGAAACGCAGCCGCTCATCCGGAAAACCCGGGTCCAGCGGCAGGTAAGCCGCCCCGCTGCGCAGCACGCCGAGTACCGCTGCGACCATCTCCGGTGCACGTTCCAGCGCAATGCCAATCACACTTCCGGGCCCGGCACCCAGTGCCTGCAGGCGCGCAGCCAGTGCAGCTGCACGCGCATCGAGCTGCGCATAAGTCCAGCGCTCTTCCCCGCACTCGATGGCACAGGCGTCGGGCTGGCGTGCGACCTGCGCCATCACGAGATCATGGACGCCGGTCCGCGGGTCGAGAGGCCGCTGCACGCCCTGTGCCGACGCCAGCACGGCGTCCAGGTCCGCCGGGGTCGCAAGCGGCAGGTCGCTCACCGGCGTGGCCGGTGCTGCAATCGCTGCGCGCAGCATCTGTTCGAACTGTGCGGCGAGCCGCTCGATGCTGCCAGCCTCAAAGAGATCCGTGTTGTACTCGAAACCAAGCCACAGTTCGCCGTCGAACTCCGTGGCCGAGAGCGTGAGGTCGAACTTGGCCACCTCCGCGGCATCGGTCTCAGCCGGTTCGATCGTGAAACCCGGCGAGGCAGCGGCCTCCCAGGGTGTGTTCTGCAGGATGAACATCACCTGGAAAACCGGTGCGTGGCCCAGGCTGCGCGCCGGCTGCAGTGCCTCCACCAGCTTCTCGAAGGGAAGGTCCTGGTGATCATAGGCACCCAGCGCCGTGCGGCGTACGCGCGCCAGCAACTCACGAAAAACAGGATCACCGGACACATCGGCCCGTAGCACCAGCGTGTTGGCGAAGAAG
>CAZQGA010000267.1:0-3516 GCA_964592735.1 uncultured Chromatiaceae bacterium
ACCTCTTCGAGCCCGGCTCGAGCTTCAAGCCGCTGGTGGTTGCCGCCGCGCTGGAAAGCGGCCAGTGGCAGCGCAACAGCCGTGTGGACACGTCCCCCGGCATGATCCAGGTGGCCAACAAACCCATCGAGGACGAGCATAACCTCGGTGTCATCGACCTGGCGACGCTGCTTGCGCGCTCGAGCAACGTCGGCGCCGTGAAGCTCGCCATGTCGCTGCCCTCCGAGCAGCTCTGGAGCGTCATCAGCCGCTTCGGCATCGGCCGGCCGACCTCCAGCGGTTTTCCGGGCGAATCTGCGGGGCTGCTCAGTCCCTGGGAAAACTGGCGTCCGATTGCCAAGGCGACCCTGGCCTACGGCTATGGCTTGTCGGTCACGCCGTTGCAGCTCGCACAGAGCTACGCGGTTTTTGCCGCCGATGGCGTGCTGCGTCCGGTCTCCCTGCTGCGGGTGGATAACCCGCCGATCGGCCGCCGGGTGCTCTCTGCGGAGAATGCGCGCGCCGTGGTGGACATGCTCGAACACGTGGTAACGCCGGAGGGCACCGGAATCCGCGCTGCGGTAGCGGGCTATCGCGTCGCCGGCAAGACCGGTACGGCGCGCAAGTTCGATATCGGTGGCTATTCCACGCAGCGCTACACGGCCGTTTTCGCCGGTGTTGCGCCGGTGAGCCGGCCCCGGCTGGCAGTGGTCGTCGTGGTCGATGAGCCGCGGGCGGGCGAGTACTACGGCGGTGCCGTGGCGGCCCCGGTGTTCTCACGGATCGTCGGTGGCGCCATGCGCATCCTTGCCATTGCGCCCGACAAACCCCTGGGACCGGCCAGCAACCGGTCCCTGACGGCGGTCACGGCCGCCAATCAGCCATGACGGGTGCATCGGCAACTGCCATGGAGCTGCGTCTGTTGTTTCCCGATCTGGCCCCTGCCGCAGCATCGCCTGACGTGCGCGACATCGCCACGCACAGTGCCGAGGTGGTGCCGGGCGGGCTGTTCCTCGCCTGTGGCGGCAGCCGCGACCACGGGCTGCGGTTCCTGGCCGATGCGCTCCGGCGTGGTGCCAGTGTCGTGGCATGGGAGCCGCAGGAGGGTCTTGCCCGGCCGGAGCTGCCCGCGGCGGTGCTTGGCCTGCCGGTTCCGGGCCTGCGCCACCAGCTCGGCGGGATCGCCAACCGCTTCTTCGCCAATCCATCCGCTGCGCTGGCAGTCACCGGCATCACCGGTACCAATGGCAAGACCACCGTGGCCTGGCTGCTGGCGCAGGCACTGGGCGAACTCGGGCGCCGTGCCGGCTACATGGGTACGCTTGGGTCTGGCACGGTTGCCAGCCTGCATCCGCAGGCCCTGACCACCCCGGGTTGTGTGACCGTGCACCGCCGCCTGCGTGAGCTCGCTGACGCCGGCGTGCACGAGGTGGCCATGGAGGTGTCGTCGCATGCCCTGGACCAGGGTCGCGTCGACGGCGTTGCCTTCCGCATCGCCGCCTTCACCAACCTGAGCCGCGACCACCTCGACTACCACGGTGATCTCGACAGCTATGGCCGTGCCAAGGCGCGCCTGTTCCTCGAGTGCGGAGTCGCGGCGGCAGTCATCAATCTCGGTGATCCCTTCGGCCGTGAACTGGCCGGGAAGCTGCCGGCCGGCGTGCGCCTCATCGGCGTCACGGCCGTCGCTGCTGTGCCCGCCAGCGTCAGCATCCGCCGTGCCGCCGGGGATGGGGCGCGTGAGCGCCTGTACCTGGAGATCGAGGGCCACAGCGCCGGATTCGATTCGCCGCTGCTCGGCGCCTTCAACCGGGAGAACCTCGCGGTGGCGGCCGGCATCCTCCATGCGCAGGGCTTTGCGCCTGCGGCCATTGCGACTGCGCTCGCTGCCTGCCGGCCGCCACCGGGGCGCCTGCAGCTGCTGCCGGTGGTCGATGGCCCGCGGGTGATCATCGATTTTGCGCATACGCCGGATGCGCTGGGCCGTGTGCTGGAAACCTTGCGCGAGGAGCTCCCCGCGCAGCTGTGGTGCGTGTTTGGCTGCGGTGGAGACCGTGATGCGGGCAAGCGGGCGATGATGGGTGCCGTGGCCCGGCAGCTTGCCGACCGCCTGGTTGTCACGGACGACAATCCGCGCACCGAGGATCCCGATGCGATTGTCGCGGCGATCCTCGCGGGCTCGGCGGCCGGCCCGCAGGTCGAGGTGATCCGCGACCGCGCTGCCGCCATCCGTCACGCCATCGCGCAGGCGGGCCGTGATGACATCGTGCTGATCGCAGGCAAGGGCCATGAGTCCGTGCAGATCGTTGGCACGCAGTCGCAGCCCTTCTCCGACCAGGAGGTGGCGGGCGCTGCGCTCGCCGCACGGTCATGAGCATGGGCAGGCTCTCCATGGTGGCAGCGGCGGTGGGTGGCACCCTCGTCGGCCGTGATGCCGAGTTCGATGCCGTGAGCACGGACACCCGCAGCCTGCAGCCGGGCGAGCTGTTTTTTGCACTGCGCGGCGCCCGCAGTGACGGCACGGCATTCATTGCCGGGGCCGCGCGCCTGGGTGCGGCCGGCGCCGTGGTCAGCGCGCGCCAGCCGTGCGACCTGCCGCAGATCGAGGTGGCCGACACGCGCCGTGCCCTGGGTGAGCTGGCGCACGCCTGGCGCCAGCGCTTCGACATCCCGCTGATCGGCATCACCGGCTCGAATGGCAAGACGACCACCAAAGAGATGACCGCGGCCATCATGCGCGCGGCCCTCGGCGGCACCGTCGATCCGCTGCTGGTGACCTGGGGCAACCTGAACAACGAGATTGGCCTGCCGCGCACGCTCCTGTATCTGAACGAGACACACCGGGCGGCGGTGATCGAGATGGGCGCTGCCCGGCGCGGCGACATTGCCTACCTGGCCCGCATTGCCTGTCCGACGGTGGCGCTGGTGACCAATGCCTCGCGGGCCCATCTGCAGGGCTTTGGCAGCATCGAGGACGTCGCCGCGACGAAAGGCGAGATCTACGATTTCCTGTCGCCGGACGGTACCGCGGTGGTCAACCGGGATGACCGTTTTTTCCATGTCTGGTGGGAGCGTAATGCGGGGCGGCGCCGCCTCAGTTTCGGCCTGCACCCGGATGCGGATTTCCGTGCGACGGACATCGTCGTCGCCGGCACGCTCAGCTTCACCCTGCACGGGCCGGATGGTGCCATTGCGGTGCGCCTGCCCATGGCCGGGGCGCACAACGTCCTCAACGCGCTCGCAGCCGCTGCCGCGACCCATGCGGCTGGCGCAAGCCTGGTGGCCATCGCCGCGGGTCTGGCGCTGGTGCGCAACGTGCCGGGTCGTCTGCGGCGTGTGCCGGCACGGCTGCGCCTCACGCTTTTCGACGACAGCTACAACGCCAACCCCGGCTCGGTGCGCGCTGCCATTGCCTTCCTCGAGAGCCAGGCGGGCGAGCGCTGGCTGGTGCTCGGCGACATGGCCGAACTCGGGCCGGACAGCCCGCAGATGCATCGTGAAATGGGCGAGTGTGCACGCCTGGCGGGCATCACCCGG
>CAZQGA010000268.1:0-3513 GCA_964592735.1 uncultured Chromatiaceae bacterium
ATATGGTGGTACATGGCGCTGCGGGGCTTGAACAGTTCCGGGCGCATGACGTCCGGTACGTCGAAGAATGCGATGAAGTTGCCATCACCGAACTGGAAAAACAGGTGCATGTAATCTGTTTTGACGTCCGTGCCCGAGATGTGGTCGAAGGACAGGGCGGCGGAAAGCTCCAGGCCCATGATGCCTTCCCAGAATTCACGGGTTTCCTGGGCATCGAAACAGCGATAGGCGGAATGGTGCGCATGCAGGACTTTGGGTGGCTTCTTGCTCATCTGAGGGTGCTCCTGTAATGGTCGACGATCCTTCCTGATTCTGCCCCTCTCGCATTAAAAGTCAACTTTGTTGCCGATATTGGTCTGTGGGGCCGGGGCGGAGTGCGTCAGCACATGATCTGGATCAAGTCTGGGCCGGTGAACCTGCCGCGCCACGGCCGGTTGAGCGCACACCAGCGTGATCCCGGGGCGTTTTGCCGGGTTTACGCAACGCGGTGGACGAGAGCCGACCCATCGCGCACGGCGCGCGTGTTGTGGAGGGCGACGGCAATGCTCCGCTGCCAGGTTTCGAGGGTGAGCCAGGCGACGTGGGGCGAAACCGACACGTTCGGCAGTTTGAACAGCGGGTTGTCGGCATTCGCGGGTTCCTCGGCAAAGACGTCGAGTCCGGCACCACCGAGGTGGCCGCCCGCCAGCGCGTCGACCAGCGCGGCCTCATCGACCAGCCCGCCGCGGGCCGTGTTGACCAGGATCGCGCCGCGTTTCATGCGGGCGATGCGTGTGCGATCGAGCAGGCGCGTGGTGGCTTCCACCAGCGGCACATGCAGGCTGACGATGTCAGCTTCACCCAGCAGGCGCTCGAGCGGCATGAATTCCCAGCGTACGTTCTGCGGTTCGACATCGGTGTAGATGACGCGGGCGCCCATGCCATCGAGGATCGGTGCCAGGATCCGCGGAACCGCGCCGCAGCCGACCAGGCCGACGGTGCGGCCGGCCAGTTCCCCCAGTGATTCCCGCGTCGGCTCGTCGAGCGTCCACTGTCCGTTGCGCAGCGCGTGTTCGACGCTGTACTGGCGCCGCAGGGTGTTCAACATCAGCAGCAAGGCCATCTCGGCAACCGCACGGCTGTTCGTGCCCGGCATGTTGCACACGGCAATGCCGCGACGCCTGGCGGCATCGAGGTCGATGGTATTGACACCGATGCCGATCTTCTGGATCAGGCGCAGCCTGGGGGCGCGCGCGATGACAGCGGCGGTGAGCGGCCAGAGTACATGCCAGATGGCTTCGGCGTCGGCGAGTTCCGTGAACAGTGGTTCTTCCGGACCCTCCGGGCAGTACACGACACGCAGGTCCTCATCCACGAGGCTTGCGATCTCTGCCTGCAGTCGTGGCCCGGCTGCGTAATGAAACAGGACTTTCATGCGGGTCTCCCTGATGCTTTGACTGAGTCCATCCCGGCAGGCGCCAATCGTGAGGGTGTGGGCTGGCACCGCTCGCCACCGCACCTGATTGGACCCGGAGTGTAATCGACGGTATCGGCGGTATCGCCCCGGGGTTCCGGATGCCGCTCGCCTGCAACCTGATTGACAGATGTCATTGACTGTCAGAATATCAGCCGCGACGGATTTCTCTGCATGATCGAGAAACCAGGGGACAGCGACTGCTCACAACAGGGGAGAAGCGGGCATGGCCGTAGGGATTGGTTTCAGGGAGCGCAGCCTGCTGGCTGCGGGGTGTGCGGTTCTGATGCTGGGCGGTGGTGGCGCAGGTACGGCGCTCGCACAGGATCAGAAAAGCGCAAGCGCCATGAACGAGATCATCGTCACGACGACCAAGCGTGAGGAGACGCTGCAGAGCGTGCCGATCTCGGTCGGCGTCGTCACTGGCGCAGACGTGGAGAGGATGTCCATCGCCGGGTTCGAGCAGTTGCAGAACTACGTGCCAAACCTCGCCATCCAGGAAACCCTCGGCAGCTACCAGATCCGTATCCGCGGGCTGGGGTCAGGCGCAAGCAACATTTCGTTTGCCAGCGCCGTCGGGACTTTCGTGGACGGCGTGTACTGCGGTCGCCCACGTTGTTTCCAGAACCCACTGTTCGACATCGAGCGCGTCGAAGTGGTGCGCGGCCCCCAGGGCGCCCTGTTTGGCAAAAATACCATTGCCGGCGCGGTGAGCACCATCACCGCAGGCCCCACCGACAGCTTCGAGGCACAGGTCAGCACGGGCGTTGAGCTGTCCGAGGGTGGCTATAACCTGAGTGGCGTGCTCTCCGGTCCGATCACCGATACCCTCGGCTTTCGCATTGCCGGCAAGAGTGAGTATGCGGACGGCTTCGTCAAGAACATCTCGACGGGCAAGGATGAGAATGCCGTCAATGCCCAGTTGTTCCGCGGCATCCTGGAGTGGAAGCCGACCGATGCGCTGGTGGTCCGGCTCAAGGCCGAGATGAGCAAGCGGGATTACGATGGTTATACGGTCCAGTTGATCGGGCTGGATGGCCGTGGCGGTTATGCGAACTTCATGACGGGCGGACGACCGCTGACCCAGCCGGAGAAGCTCGACTGGGAAACCTCGACACGCACGGTTTTCCCGGATGCGCAGTTCGACGATACCAACAGCCAGAACTATGCGCTGCAGGTCGACTGGGACATGGGGGGTGGCTATACGCTGACGTCGATCACGGGAGGTATCGCCTTCGACTTCCTGCGTCGGACGAGCGCAACGGCCTACACCGAGCTCTTCGTTGACACCAATATCCAGGAAAATTACGAGCAGTACAGCCAGGAGTTCCGCCTGCTGTCCCCGACGGGCGGGTTCTTTGACTATTTCATTGGTGCCTACTGGTCACACGACAATTCCAGCATGAAGCAGTGGGGTCCGTACGCTTTCCCGCCGTTCGTGCCTGATCCGCCGGGATCCGGCTTGCCGAACGACCCGGATACCAAGGCGTACAGCACCAATATCCGCAACTATCATGGCGTGGGCGATACGCTGTCAGCCTACGCGTCGGGCACCTTCCATTTTCTGGATGATCGTGCCCGGGCGATTCTTGGCATCCGGGTCGGCCAGGATGAACTCGACGGCCACTCCTGGAACGAGCGTGGCAGCTGGAGCCATGTGACGAACTCGTTCACGCCATTGCCGGATCCGCTTGGCCCTGCTACCGGACCCGGCAACGGCGATGCGCAGTACAGCGTTACCAGCAGCCGCGAGGACCGCTATACGCTGCCGTCCCTCAGTCTGCAGTACGATTTCACCGACGACATCATGGGCTATGTGTCCTATGCCGAAGGCTTCAAGGCCGGCGGTTTCGTCGCGACCGACCCATCGATCGGTACGCAGATCAAGCAGAAGGCGGCGGCCAATCCGGCCTGGGCACAGAACTACGTCGGCATGTATACGGTTGCCAATCCGGATCTGCTTGCTGGCCTTAATCTGAAAGAGGGCAATGGCGTCTGGGACTACAAGCCGGAGAAATCCGACAGCTACGAGATCGGCGCCAAGATGAAGTTCCTCGGTG
>CAZQGA010000269.1:0-1743 GCA_964592735.1 uncultured Chromatiaceae bacterium
CGCACGTGGTGTCGGCAGCCTGCGGGGTGTTCGTCGCACTGGCAGAGGAAGGCTGGACGACGGGCGAGGTGGTCGAGCTTGCCATCCGCCGTTACCTCGATCCCCTGTTGCAGGCGGCGTCGCCACCGGACGTCCTGCTGCTCGGTTGCACGCATTTTCCGGTACTGGCACCGGCGATCCGCCGCGTCATGGGGCCAGGCATTGCCATCGTTGATTCGGCGGACACGACTGCCAGCGTGGTGCGCAACGCATTGCGCCAGGTCCCGGGACCGGCATCGGGTCGTGGCAGCGTACGCCTGCTGGCGACCGATGGTGCAGCGCGCTTCGCACGCGTAGGCGCTGGCTTTCTCGGCGAGCCAATTGCCGCCGAAGCGTTGGAAATCGTCGATCTCGGATGAACGGCGGTCTTGCGGCAGCGGAGGCTGCCGCGGGCAGCAGCCGGCCCGGCTGCCTACTGGCCGCTGAAGGAATAGCCGATGCCGATGCTGACGGCCCAGAGATCGCCCACATCGGTGTCGAACCAGTCGAGCTCCGCGCGCAGGCTGAATCTCCCGGTCATCGGTACCATCACACCGCCACCGGCCGTGAAGCCGCTTTCCGATGAGCTTGAGGTGACGCCACCATTGAGGCTCAGGTCGTCGTCGAAATCGAAGTAGCCGGCTTTCAGGTAGGGCTGCAACAGCTCATTGGGCAGCGGCAGGTACAGCAGGCCATCGATGCTGAAGCCCTTGAATTTCAGCGTCAGGTCGCCGGGGGCGGCATCGTTGAGGGAGAGGTCCTTGAATTTGCCGGAGTTGTGGTAGGCCCCTTCGATGCCGAACCAGCGGTTGAACTGGTACTGCGCGAAGACCTTCATGCCGACTGAATTGTCGTCGATGAAGCCCTGGCCCAGCGATGGTGTAATGCTGTCATCGCCCCGGAAGTCGGTGAAGCTCGCTGCCCCGCCGACCTGCCAGCCCGGGACTTCCTGGGCCATGACTGAAAAACTCACCAGGGCAAGCAGGCCCGCCAGCGCTGTGCGTCTCATGATCCAGAATCTCCGAAGTGACGGAAGTGGCGCCTGTCCCCGCGCGTTCACCGGGTACCCCGGATGCCAGTGTGATCCGGTGAACCGGCCAACCCGCCTTGATCCGGAACCCGCTTGTTGTTGATCTGGCTGCGGCTGTCTCGCGCACTCGCAGTGGACAGCCGTACTCCCCCAGACGCACCGGAGTATACGAGAGCGGGGAACCCGGTCAATTCACGATGAACTGCTGTCTGCGGTGTGAACGAGTCAGCCGCAGGCGTCCAGCAAGGCGGGCAGCCACTGCCCCGTGGCTCGCGGCAGCGCATGCGCAGTAAGCCCGGGCCGGCTCGCGACGGCATCGCCTGTGGCCGTGGCCCAGGCGCTGTCGGCGGCGGCACCGATGGCAAGCGGGCCGCGCTGTGAGGCCAGCATGGCCACGGTGGGATAGTCGAGCGTTGCGGCGAGGAGTTTCTGCCAGGCACCCTCGGCGCGCAGGACATCGACCAGCTCCGACTGCAGGCGCGGCAGGCCGAGATCCGGTTCGATGTGCCGCGCATGGTCGTTGCGCCGCTCGAACCAGGGGAAGAACAGGCGTCCATCACGCAGCATGTGCCAGGCCTGGAGCAGATGACCGCCATGCCATTGGGGCTGGAGGTCCGGCAGGCCCTGGGCGCGGAAGGCGGCACCGGCAATATCGGACAGGAAGGGCAGATCGAAGAGCGCGAGTGGATGGGCAG
>CAZQGA010000269.1:1753-3506 GCA_964592735.1 uncultured Chromatiaceae bacterium
TGGTGCCGGCGGGGATGGGCAGCACCGCGGGCCTGGCGGCCGATGTCCAGGGCAACGTAGGCGCCACTGCCCTGGCCCGCCAGCGTACAGGCGCTGAAACCGGCCTGGCCCAGCATTTCCACGCAGGCCGTGGCAGCCGTGCTGATGTCCAGGCTGGCGCCCGCTGGGGGATCTGATTCGCCGTGGCCTGGCAGGTCCGGGATCAACAGGGGCCGCATGCCGCTGATGGCGGGTATCAGATGCTCCATTGCGTCGGCGGACTGGCCGGCGCCGTGCAGGAGTGCCACCGGTGCGCCAGTCCCCTCGAGGTTCATGCGCACGCGCAGTTGCCCGGACGGCAGATGCAGCATGCGGTTCCAGAGCCGGCCGGGTACGGGACGTGTGGCAACCGCGGCGGGTGCCGGATCCCCCCGATGCGCCAGCAGATGCCCGAGGCAGCGCTCCAGCGCCTGCTGGCGATCCATGGATGGAGTGGCTTCGGCACCTGCCGGCAGCTCACGCAGGCGTCCGAGATGGGACTGCAGCGGATCCCCGCCGCCTGCCGTGACCAGCAGCGGCACCTTGAGGCCGGTCAGCACCGCGCCCGGCTGCGACTCGAAGGCGGCCCGATAGGCAACGGCGTAGTGGCCGCCGGCGCGCATGAAGTCGAGGCAGGCGGCCTGCAGTGCGGCCGGTGGCGGGACATCCAGCGTCATGCGGGTGGCCGCACTGCGTTCATGCCAGGGGAAGAAAATCGTCTGCTCGCGCATGCGTGCCCACAGCCAAGCGAGGTGGCTGCCGTCCCAGGCCGGCACGAACGGCGGCAGGTAGTTCGCGAGGATGAGGCGACGCTCGTCATCGGTGAGTTGTGCCAGCCCGTTGGCAGCAAGTGCGCTGACGCGTTCCGGGTGGCGCACGGCCAGCCACATGCCGATGCTCGCGCCGGTATGGAAGCCATAGACTCCGAAGCGGCGCAGGCCGATGGCGTCGACGAATTCGCCGAGCGCTTCGGCGCACTCCTCGATGCTGAGCGCGGCGGTACCCAGCGGATCGGACTGGCCGTAACCGGGTGTGTCAGGCGCGATGACGGTGAAGTGCAGCGCCCAGCGCTGCATCAGTGCGGTCATCTCGCGGGAGGACTGTGGCGACTGGTGCAGCAGCAGGACGGCCGGGCCTTGCCCGGCACGGCGATAGTGGACCTGGCGGCTGCCCCAGCGCCCTTCGATGGTCACGAAATGGCGACTGATGTCCTGGCTCATGGCGAAAGTCTAGCGCCCGGGCAGCTGCCTGTCCCCCGTGTTGCGCCGTTCGCGCATAGAATCACCGCCATGGTTGCCTCGACGCCCGCCAGTATTGTGCCGGTTCCCGTGCCGTTCGATCCGGCAGCGGGGGTTTTTGCGGCGCAGGCCGCGCGTCCGCCAGGGCTCCTGCCAGTCGACATGGCGGCGCTGACGCCTTACCAGCGCAGCCTGCTGGTGATCGATGGCACCGTGACCCGTTTCATGGAGGCCTGGTGGCTGGAGCCAGTGGAGGTACGCCGTATCGCACAGGGTGAAATCCGGTTGCCGCAGGCCGAGCCCTGGCTCGAACTGCCGGCAGGAACGCCGGCCATCCGCCGGCGCGTGCTGCTGCTCGGTGAGCGCAGTGGTCGCCTGTTGGCCTGGGCCGACACCCTGATCGCCGCGACGCGGTTGCGCCCGGAAGTCCGCAGTGGCCTGGAGCGTGACGGCGGTGGCCTGGCCAGCCCTGGCCAGGGCGCGCACCATGTCGGCCC
>CAZQGA010000270.1:0-3488 GCA_964592735.1 uncultured Chromatiaceae bacterium
GCCATGCCGCGCAGGCCCGTCACCAGCAACAGCACCGTAACCACCGTGGCAAAGGTCAGCACCTTGCCCATGCGCAGCTCCCGGAACTCGTTGCCAAAATCCTGCCCGTGCTGCGGCCCACTCCACGCGCAGCCCAGCAACAGCGTGACGACGAAGCTCATCACCGCGCTGGCTGCCATCATGCCGGTCATAACCTGCGCTGCAGCCCGCACGAAGCCTGCGGGGCCGACGCTCAGGCCGGCACTCTCCGCCCGCTCCGTCAGGTCCATCAGGACCTGCTCCCAATAAGCCTCCGGACTGTGGACCCAAAGCATGAAACCCACGGCCGCAGCCAGGCCCAGGAGCACAGCCGTCTGCACCGCCAGCGTCAGCGACCACCTGCTGCGCACCGCCCCGAGGAAAATGGCTGCCAGCCAGGTCAGCGAGGCTCCGATGCCAAGCTCCAGCCAGAGTCCACCCCCGGCAGCGGTCAGCGCAACCAGCAGCAGGAGCGCATAACCGCAGTCGGCGAGCGCCAGGCGCCAGCCCCGGACGTTGGTCACCAGCACGGCAATTGCAGCGCTGAGCACCACCATGGCCGGCAGGGGAAACAGCACCGCCATCAGCACGATCCGTGCTGCCCGACGCTCGATGAGCCATGCCGGCAAGCCTGCCATGGCCGGTTGCTGTGCGATGCATGCTGGCGCCAGCCTCAGTGGCGCCAGTTGCAGCGCGTCAGTGCTTGTCCGTGTACGGCAGCAAGGCCAGGAAACGGGCACGCTTGACCGCCAGTGCCAGCTGGCGCTGGTAACTGGCGCTGGTGCCGGTGATGCGCGAAGGCACTACCTTGCCCGTTTCCGTGATGTACTGCCGCAGCGTCTCGAGATCCTTGTAGTCGATCTCCTTGACCCCGTCGGCGGAAAACTTGCAAAACTTGCGGCGCCTGAAAAATCTGCTCACGTCACTGCTCCGGAAATTGCTGCGATGTCCTGCCGCTAGGCGGCGGGCTGCTCGTCGGCCGCGACAGGCGCGGCGTCCTCGTCGTCATCCTGGGCCTGCTCACGGGGAGCATCACGGCTGGAGGACTCACGACTGTCATCTTCCGCCGGCCGGGCGAGGAATGACGGCTCCGTCACTGCCTCGTCACGCCGCATGACCAGGTGGCGCAGCACGGCATCGCTGAAGCGGAAGGCATCGGTCAGCTCGTCGAGCGCAGGCTTCCCGCACTCGACGTTCATGAGCACGTAATGTGCCTTGTGGACCTTGGCGATGGTGTGGGTCAGCTGGCGCCGGCCCCAGTCCTCGAGGCGGTGCACGGTGCCGCCGCTGCCGGTGATGATCCCCCGGTAACGCTCGATCATCGCGGGGACCTGCTCGCTCTGGTCCGGATGAACCAGAAAAACAATTTCGTAGTGCCGCATTGTGGCTCCCTGTGGATTACAGCCACCCGCAAGGCGGTGTGGCAAGGAGGCGGAGTCCGGCATGGCCGTACCCCGCGGGACGCGAAATGCTACCGGAGCGCTACCGCCCGCGCAAGGCGCTGGCGCTGGCATTCGTACAGGCAGATGCCCGCGGCCACGGCGACGTTGAGGCTCTCGACGACACCGCGCATGGGCAGCTTGACCAGCAGGTCGCAGCGTTCCCGCGTCAGGCGACGCATTCCCTCGCCCTCCGCCCCCATCACCAGGGCCAGCGGCCCGGCCAGGTCGGCATCGAACAGGCTGGTTGACGCCGCCTCGTCGGTGCCGACAATGCGCACCCCCGCTTCAGCCAGGTACTCGAGGAACCGCGCCAGATTGCCGACCTCGGCCAGCGCCTGCGCCTCGGCAGCCCCCGCTGCCACCTTGCTGGTGACCGGGGTCACGCCAACGTTGCGGCTGCGGGCAGTCACCACGAGGTCGGCGCCAGCGCCATCCGCAGTTCGCAGCAATGAACCGAAATTGCGTGGATCCTCAATCCCGTCGAGGACCAGCAGCAGGGGAGACTCCAGTGCAGTCACAAAATCCTGGGCTTCCCGTTCAGTCAACGCCGCAGTGCCGGTAATCCTGGCCGCAATGCCCTGGTGCTTGGCGGTGCCGGTCATGTTTTCCAGCTCCCGGGCTGCACACAGATCCACCGGCACACGGCTGCGTGCAATGTCATCCGCCAGCCGGCCGAGCCGCTTGCGCCCGAGGTCTGCCTGCAGATACAGGCGCGAAGCGCGGCCCGCAGCCAGCGCCTTGCGCACCGCATGGATGCCGTAGGTGAGCCTTTCCGCGTTTGCGCTCATCGGCGCTTGCCTCCACGTTGCTTCGCCCCGGGCGCCGGCCGGCGCCGATAGCGGGCGTGCACTGCCTCGTCGTCGGCAACCGCCAGGTCAATCCGCGCCTCGTCCACGTCCACCCGCAGGATGCGTACGCGCAACGGCTGGCCGAGGCCATAGCTGCGCCCGGAGCGCTCGCCGGCAAGCCGCAGCCCACCCTGCTCCATCCGGTAGTAGTCGTTGTGAAGGCTGGTCACATGAACCAGGCCATCGACATTGAGGTCGGTCAGGGTGACAAACAGGCCAAAATGCGTAATGGCCGAGATGACGCCCTCAGCCACCTCCCCGATGCGCTCCTTCACGTACGCACACTTGTAGCGTGACTCCACATGGCGTGCGGCTTCCTCAGCACGGCGTTCACGCTCGGAGCTGAGCCTGCCGAGCAATTCCATGCCGGCGGCGTCATAACCGAATGCCGCCACCTTGCCGTGGTCGAGGATATGGCCGATGCCACGATGAACCAGCAGATCCGGGTAGCGGCGGATGGGCGATGTGAAATGGGTGTAGGTTGCCAGTGCCAGCCCGAAGTGCCCGATGTTGGCCGGCTGGTACACGGCCTGCGGCATGGTACGCAGCACTGCGGTGGCCAGCATGGGGTAGTCGGGACGCTCCCGCAACCCGGCAAGGACGCTGTTGAGTTCGCGTACGCGGGTGCGCGCCTGGGCGCTAACCTTCGCGCCCAGGGCCTGCAGCATCAGGCGCAGGCTTTCAAATTTTTCCTCATCCGGCCCGGCATGCACGCGGTAGAGCGTCGGCAGGCGGTGGCGCTGCAGGAACTTTGCCGCCTGCACGTTGGCGGCAATCATGCATTCCTCGATCAGCCGGTGGGCATCGTTGCGATGGCGCAGGCTGATGCTCTCGATGCGGCCGTGGGAACCGAGCTTGATCTGCGTCTCCGGCAGTTCCAGCTCCAGCACGCCACGGCGCTGACGTGCGCGCGCCAGGCTCGCAAACACGCCGTAGAGATGGTCGACCTGGACCTGTACGGCGCGTAGCCGGCGCCGGGCATCGGTATTGCCGTCACGGGCCGCCTGCACATCCTCGTACACCAGGCGCTGACGCGAGCGCATGACGCCGCGGTAGAAGCGCGATTCACGCACCTCGCCTGCGGGCGACAGCTGCATGTCGCAGACCATGCACAGGCGATCGACTTCCGGGTTGAGCGAGCACAGCCCATTGGAGAGTTGCTCAGGCAGCATCGGCACGA
>CAZQGA010000271.1:0-3482 GCA_964592735.1 uncultured Chromatiaceae bacterium
CCGCGCCATGCGCCGCTGATGACGACGCTGCGCCCGGGCGAGGTCCGCGTGCAGGCGGAGGGCAAGGACGAGGTGTTCCTGTACGTGACCGGAGGCATCCTCGAGGTTCAGCCCACCCAGGTGACGATCCTCGCCGATGCCGCGATGCGTGAGGGCGATCTCGATGAGGCTGCCGCAGAGGAGGCACGCCGCCAGGCCGAGGAGGCCGTGAAGGGTGCCACCGGCCGCGAAGACCTGGCCCACGCCCAGCTGCAACTCGTCGAAGCCGCGGCACGCTACCGCGCCGTGCAGAAGCTCAAGGGCAAGCGCAAGCAGATTTAAAGCAAAGGTGCCAGTAAAGGTGCCGGTCATTCGGTTCGGCTTGGGTTGACGATCAGCAAGCCCGATGCGCCTGACCAAACCGAACCGGATGACCGGCACCTTTGCTTCTATAATCCGCCCATGGCTACCACTATCGTCATCCTCGCGGCCGGACAGGGCAAGCGCATGCGCTCCGCCCTGCCCAAGGTGCTCCACCCGCTCGCCGGTCGTCCCCTGCTCGAGCACGTGCTGGCGTCAGCCGCCGCACTCAAGCCCCGCGAAATCCGCGTGGTTCACGGCCATGGCGGCGAGCAGGTCAAGGCCGTGTTCCCTGACCGCAAGCTGGCCTGGGTCCACCAGGCCGAACAGCGCGGCACCGGCCATGCCGTCAGGCTGGCCCTGTCACGGGTTCCCCCGCAGGACGTGGTACTCGTGCTCTATGGCGACGTGCCGCTGGTGCAGCCTGCCACGCTGCGTCGCCTGGTCGCGAAGGCCCGCGCCGGGCAGCTCGCCGTCCTCACGGCCGACCTCGCCGATCCGGCTGGCTATGGGCGCATCATCCGCTCCGGTGGCACCCGTGGCGGGGTGGTGGCCATCGTCGAGGAGAAGGATGCGACCGCCGCGCAGCGCGCCATCCGCGAGATCAATACCGGCCTCCTGGCCTGCCCGGCCGGGGCCCTTGCCCGGATGGTGGGGCGCTTGCGGGCCAACAACGCGCAGCACGAGTATTACCTGACCGACGTCATCGGCCTGGCGGTTCGCCAGGGCATGACGGTGGCCGCGATCGCGGCTCCGACCGCCGATGAGGTCATGGGCATCAACGACAAGGCACAACTCGCGGCGGCCGGCCAGGTGTTGCGGCGGCGGACTGCCGCGGCGCTGCTGCAGGCTGGCGTCACGCTCATCGATCCGGAGCGTATCGACGTCCACGGCACGCTGCGTTGTGGCCGGGATGTCACCATTTACCCCGACGTGCTTTTCGAAGGCCAGGTCAGCCTGGGTGATGGGGTAGTCGTGGAGCCCTATAGCCGCATCCGCAACGCCAGGGTCGGCGCCGGTACCGTCATCCACAGCCATTGCGTCATCGAGGCCGGGGATATCGGTGAACGCTGCGAGATCGGCCCCTTCGCCCGGGTGCGCACGGGGGTGAAACTGGCCGCTAACGCCAAGCTCGGCAATTTCGTCGAAGTGAAGAAAAGCACCCTAGGCCGCCACAGCAAGGTCAACCACCTGACCTACATCGGTGATGCCACCATCGGTGAGCACGTCAACGTGGGTGCCGGCACCATCACCTGCAATTACGATGGTGCCAACAAGCACGAAACCATCATCGGTGATCGTGCCTTCATCGGCTCGGGGGTCGAGCTGGTGGCGCCGGTGCGCATCGGGGCCGGAGCCACGATCGGCGCCGGCTCCACGATCAGCAAGGACGCTCCGCCGGAGCAGCTCACCGTGGCACGCAGCAAGCAGGTCACGATTCCCGGCTGGAAGCGGCCCGTGAAGGCGCCCCGCTAACCAGTCGGCTTTTCTGCACGAACTGCGACCTGCTTTCAGGCGGATTTAAGCGGTTGCGCCGATAATGGGCTTCATCCCCGGGCTGTCAGCGAGACATAATCGCAATCATGTGTGGAATCGTCGGAGCCATTGCCGATCGCAACGTGGTCCCCATCCTCATGGAGGGCTTGCGCCGGCTCGAATACCGCGGCTATGACTCAGCGGGTCTCGCCGTCCTGAACAATGGTGTCCTGCGCCGCCAGCGGCGCCTCGGCAAGGTAGCCGAACTGCAGGCTGCGCTCGATGCCGATCCTTTCGAGGCACCCATCGGCATCGCCCACACGCGCTGGGCGACCCATGGCGCACCTGCCGAGCGTAACGCCCATCCGCATATCTCGCATGATGGCCTGGCCATTGTCCACAATGGCATCATCGAGAACCACGAGGACCTGCGCGAGGAACTGAAGAAGCAGGGCTACGTGTTCAGCTCCGATACCGACACGGAATGCGTGGCCCACCGCATTCACTACCACCTGAAGAAAGGCAATCGCGACCTCTTCGAGGCGGTGCGGGCCACCGTGGCGGAGCTGCAGGGTGCCTACGCACTGGTCGTGATGAGCCAGGCGAATCCCGGCCTGCTCGTGCTGGCGCGCCGCGGCTGCCCGGTGGTGGTTGGCGTCGCTGAAGGCGGGCACTTCGTCGCCTCGGACGTTTCCGCCCTGTTGCCGGTGACGCGCCGGTTCATTTTCCTCGAAGAGGGCGATGTCGCCGAAATCCGCCGCGATGCCATCCGCATCCTCGACAAGGACGGCGCGCCTGTCCACCGGCCGGTGAAGGAGAGCGAGCTCTCCGCTGATGCGGCTGAAAAAGGCCCCTATCCGCATTACATGCTCAAGGAAATTCACGAGCAGCCGCGTGCCGTGGCGCAGACCCTCGAGGAGCGTGTCGCCAACGGGAAGTTGCTCGAGGCGGCGTTCGGCCCTGATGCCACGGACGTTTTCCGCCGTACGCAGGCCGTGCATATCGTCGCCTGCGGCACCAGCTTCCACGCCGGCTCCGTCGCCCGCTACCTGATCGAGCAGGTCTGCCGCATTCCCTGCCACGTGGAAATTGCCAGCGAGTTCCGCTACCGCCATCCCGTGGTCACGCCCAATACCCTGTTCGTGACCATTTCCCAGTCCGGTGAGACGGCCGATACGCTCGCGGCGCTGCGCCTGGCGAAGCAGGAGGGGTTCCTCTCCTCCCTCGCCATCTGCAACGTGCCGGAGAGCTCGCTGGTGCGGGAATCCGACCTGGTGATGCTGACCCGGGCAGGGCCGGAGATCGGGGTTGCGTCCACCAAGGCATTCACCACCCAGATCGCAGCGCTGACCATGCTGGTCATTGCGCTCGCCAAGCACCGCGGCAGCGACGTCGAGCGTGAGCGGGGGCTGGTGGCGCGGCTGGTGGAGATTCCCGGGCTGATCGAAAAAACCCTGGTGCTCGATGACGAGATGAAGAAGCTTGCCGAGCGTTTTGCCGACAAGGACCACGCGCTCTTTCTCGGCCGCGGCATCCTCCATCCGATCGCGATGGAAGGCGCGCTCAAGCTCAAGGAGATTTCCTACATCCACGCGGAGGGCTACCCGGCCGGCGAGCTCAAGCACGGCCCGCTGGCCCTCGTGGATGCGAACATGCCGGTCATCACC
>CAZQGA010000272.1:0-3435 GCA_964592735.1 uncultured Chromatiaceae bacterium
CCTCAAGGAAGTCGTGGTGCCGTCGAAGGCAAACCGCTTCCTGTTCATCATCGCACCCTTGCTCTCCATCGTGCCGGCGCTGGCGACCTGGGCAGTGATGCCGCTGTTTCCGGATTATGCAATCGCGCAGATCGATGCAGCCCTGCTGTACATCCTGGCGCTGACCTCGCTGGCCGTCTATGGCGTGATCCTCGCGGGCTGGGCATCGAATTCAAAATACGCATTCCTGGGTGCGATGCGTTCGGCAGCACAGATCGTCGCCTACGAAATCGCGATGGGTTTCGCGCTCGTCGGCGTACTGATGGCCGGTGGCAGCCTGAATCTCGGCGTCATTACGGAGGCCCAGGCCGGCGGTGTCTTCAGCTGGTTCTGGCTGCCGTTGTTCCCGCTGTTCCTGGTGTATTTCATTTCCGGTGTGGCCGAAACGAACCGGGCACCGTTCGACGTCGCCGAGGGTGAGTCGGAGATCGTGGCGGGCTTCCACGTGGAATACTCCGGCGTGACCTTCGCGATTTTCTTCCTCGCCGAGTACGCCAACATGATCCTCATCGCAGGGCTGACAGCGGTGATGTTCTTCGGCGGCTACCACTCGTTCTTTGCCGGCTCATGGTTCGCGTTCCTGGACGGCACCCTGCTGGAATTCCTGCGCTGGCCCTCGCTGGGCTGGCTGTGCGTGAAGATGGCCTTCTTCCTGTTCTGCTTCCTGTGGTTGCGCGCCACATTTCCCAGATACCGCTACGACCAGATCATGCGTCTTGGCTGGAAGGTCTTCATTCCGGTGACGCTCGTCTGGATCATGGTGGAAGGGGTCATGATCGTCGCCCGCATCGGTCCCTGGAGTAGCTGACGATGTCCTCGCTGATTTCAACCATCAAGACCCTGTCCCTGTGGGATTTGCTCATCGGGCTGCGTGTCACCTTGCGGAATTTTTTCGTCAAGAAGGTGACGGTTCAGTATCCGGAGGAAAAGACGCCGCAATCCTTCCGCTTCCGCGGGCTGCACGCCCAGCGACGCTATCCGAACGGCGACGAGCGGTGTATCGCGTGCAAGCTCTGCCAGGCGGTTTGCCCCGCGGCGGCGATTACCATCGAATCGGACGTTGCCGATGACGGTACGCGCCGCACGACCCGCTATGACATCGATCTCTTCAAGTGCATCTATTGCGGGTTCTGTGAAGAGGCCTGCCCGACTGATGCCATCGTCCTGACCCGGCTTTACGAATACCACATGGAGCAGCCCGGCCAGAACATCATGACCAAGGACAAGCTCCTGGCGATCGGGGACAAGTACGAGGGGGTGATCGCGGCGGACAGGCTGGCGGACTCCCGGTACAGGTAAGGGATCAGGGAAAAATTCACATGTTCACCCTGCTCATATTCAGTTTCCTGGCGCTCGTGCTGGTGGGCGCGGCATCCGGGGTCATCCTGTCCCGGAATCCGGTCTACGCGGCCATGTTCCTGATCCTGACTTTTGTGACCAGCGCCATCCTGTGGCTGTTGATCGAGGCGGAATTCCTCGCGATCGTGCTGGTGCTGGTCTACGTCGGTGCCGTGATGGTGCTTTTCCTGTTCGTGGTGATGATGCTGGATGTCGATGTTGCCGCGGCACGTGAAGGACTCCTGCGCCATGCCCCGCTGGGTGGACTGGTTGCCGCCATTATCGTTGCCGAACTCTTCGGCCTGTTCTGGATGAAGGCCTCAGGCTTGCCGCTCGCCGAGCCGCTGGTGAGCCTTGGTCCGGACCACAGCAACACCCGTGAAATCGGCCTGGCGCTCTACGGGAATCATGTTTTCGAGTTCGAGCTGGCGGCCTTCGTCCTGCTGCTGGCGATCGTCGCTGCCATCATGCTGACGCAGCGTCGTCGCCCGGGCCTCAAGACACAGGATGTTGCGGCCCAGGTGAAGGTCCGCCGGCAGGATCGCGTACGACTCGTCAAGGTCGAGGCGGAGCGGGAATGATGATCACGCTGACCCATTACATGACCCTGTCTGCAGTGTTGTTTGCCCTTAGCGTCGCGGGCATTTTCATCAATCGCAAGAACGTCATCCTGCTGTTGATGTGCGTCGAATTGCTCCTGCTGGCGGTCAATTTCAATTTCATCGCCCTGTCGCGCTTCATGGGGGACATCACGGGCCAGGTCTTCGTGTTTTTCATCCTGACGGTCGCTGCTGCTGAAGCAGCCATCGGCCTGGCGATCCTGGTCGTGATTTTCCGGACCCGCCGGAGCATCAATGTCCAGGATCTCGATGTGTTGCGGGGATGAGCGTGGATAGCAGCATTTACGTCGCCATTGTCCTGTGCCCCCTCGTGGCGGCCATCGTCGCCGGTCTTGCGGGCCGGCTCATTGGCCGTATTGGCGCACATCTGGTGACCATTGCCGGCGTCGCCGCCTCCTGCGTCATGTCGTTCATGGTATTGCGCGACCAGCTTTCCCCGGGCGCGGTACCCTTCAACGAGGAGGTTTATACCTGGCTGGTCACTGATGGTGTCCGCATCCAGGTGGGCTTCCTGGTTGACCGGCTGACGGCGCTGATGATGACGGTGGTCACCTTCGTGTCCCTGATGGTGCATGTCTACACCATCGGTTACATGCATGACGATCCCGGTTACCAGCGCTTCTTCAGCCACATCTCCCTTTTCACCTTCGCCATGCTCATGCTGGTGATGGCAAACAATTTCATGCAGCTGTTCTTCGGCTGGGAAGCCGTCGGCCTGGTTTCCTACCTGCTGATCGGCTTCTGGTATACGCGGCCTACTGCGGTGTTCGCCAATTTCAAGGCCTTCGTAGTGAACCGCATCGGGGATTTCGGCTTCATCCTCGGCATTGCGGCGATTCTGGCTTATACCGGCAGTCTCGACTACGACGTGGTGTTCAGCCAGGCGGGTGCGCTCGCGACTGAGCAGATCGAGATTTTCCCGGGTGTGCCCTGGTCCGTGATGACGGTTGCCTGCCTCTGTCTGTTCGTCGGCGCGATGGCCAAGTCTGCACAGATGCCGCTGCATGTCTGGCTGCCTGACTCGATGGAGGGCCCGACACCGATATCCGCACTGATCCATGCCGCGACCATGGTGACAGCTGGTGTTTTCATGGTCGCGCGCATGTCGCCCCTGTTCGAGCACTCGCAGACAGCTCTGAGTGTCGTATTGGTGATAGGCGCCACGACAGCGTTGCTGACCGGCTTCATCGGCATCGTGCAGAACGACATCAAGCGGGTGGTGGCTTATTCGACACTGTCGCAGCTGGGCTACATGACTACGGCACTCGGTGCCTCAGCCTATGCGGCCGGCATTTTCCACCTCATGACGCACGCGTTCTTCAAGGCGCTGCTGTTCCTGGCAGCCGGTTCGGTGATCGTCGCGCTGCATCATGAGCAGGACATCCGCAAGATGGGTGGGCTGCGCCGGTACATGCCAATCACCTATTGGACAACCCTC
>CAZQGA010000273.1:0-3425 GCA_964592735.1 uncultured Chromatiaceae bacterium
GTCTCCAGCGTTGCCGGTTTCATGCCACCGGTAGCGGTGTCACCACGGATGCCGGGATCCGTCTGCACAATCTTCAGCTCCACGTGCGCCGGCGCTTCCACCACCAGCGGCTGGCCATTCCAGAGCGTGATGTTGCAGAGCATCTGCTCCTTGAGCCAGACCTTGGCCTCACCCAGGGCGGCAGCGCCGGCACCATGCTGCTCGAAGGTCTCCGGCTCCATGAAGTACCAGATGTCGCCGTCGTTGTAGAGGTACTGCATGGGCGTCGTCATGACGTCAGCCGCTTCAGCCGTGTCGCCCGACTTGAAGGTCTTCTCCACCGTGCGCCCGGTCTTCAGATTGCGCACCCGGACACGGTTGAAAGCCTGGCCCTTGCCCGGCTTGACGTACTCGTTTTCGAGGATCACGTAGGGATCCCCGTCGAGCAGGATCTTGACGCCGTTCTTGAACTCGTTGGTGCTGAAAGTGGCCATAGTGATCCGCAACGCAGCGCGGGAGGGTTCCGTACAATCACCGGGCAGCCCGCTGCTGATACGCCATCCGGATGATTGAGCCCCCAGCAGGGCGGCGCCATTCTATAGACTTTGCCCAGGCTCTGCCCGACAACCGCCGTGAACACATCCATACCCACGCCCGTCCTGGCAGCCGCCTCCACATGGCAGCGGGAACTCGCACAGGCAATCACCACACCTGGAGAACTCGCCGCAGCCCTGGGCCTGTCTCCGGACCGTCTCGCTGGCAACACAGAGGCCGCGGACCTCTTCGCGCTGCGGGTGCCGCGCGGCTTTGTCGCACGCATGCGCCAGGGCGACCCCCACGACCCGCTGCTGCTGCAGGTCCTGCCGCTGGCACGGGAACTCGATGCAGTACCCGGCTTCGGTGCCGATCCGCTCGCCGAACTCGGCCAGATGCGCCAGCCGGGGCTGCTGCAGAAATACCGCGGCCGCACGCTGCTGGTGGCAAGTGGCGCCTGCGCCGTCAACTGCCGTTACTGCTTCCGCCGGGAGTTCCCCTACGGCGAGGCCAGCCTCACGTCCCGGGCCATCGATGCCGTACTGCAGGCCGTGGCTGACGATACCTCCATCGAAGAAGTCATCCTCAGCGGTGGCGATCCACTGACCCTGAGCGACCAGCGCCTCGACACCCTGCTCACTGCCATCGGGCAGATGTCCCAGGTCCGTCGCATCCGCATCCATACACGACTGCCGGTGGTACTGCCGGAACGCGTGGATGCGGGACTGCTGGCCGTGCTGGGACGTGTACCGCGCCCGCTCGTGGTGGTATTGCACGCCAACCACGCAAATGAGCTCGACGCGAACGTGGCGCGGGCGGCTGCCGACCTTGCACAGGCCAGTGCCGCCCTGCTCAACCAGTCGGTGCTCCTGCGGCGTGTGAACGACAATGCGGCGGCACTCATTGCCCTCAGCCAGCGCCTGTTCGACATCGGCATACTGCCCTACTACATCCACCTGCTCGATGCCGTGCGCGGTGCGGCGCATTTCCGCGTCGGCGAGCGCCGTGCGCGCCGCATCCTCGGCGAGGTTGCCGCGGCCCTGCCCGGCTATCTCGTGCCGCGCCTCGCGCGCGAGCGCCCGGGTGCTCCTGCCAAGGAAATTCTCGCACCCACGCTACATAAGCGCAGCCAGGTCACATAACCAGACACGGGTCACATAATCCCTGCAGGCTGCCCGTCAGAATCCCCGACCAACCCTGTTCTTCTGTCCGGGATGCGTGCCTTGCGTGACGCTGTAGGTGTGCCGTTAATCGTCGTCAGCCGGCTGGACGACAACCTTGCCGCCATCAATACCGTGCTCCGTGAAGCCGGTCATGCCGTTCATTGCACCCGGGTGGACGAGCCGGCGGCCCTCGAAGAAGCCGTAGCCGAACAGCAGCCCGAACTTGTGCTGATCTTCGCCGATGAGCCCGATCTCGACCTCACCGGCCTCTCCGGAGCCATCTTCCGGCGCAACCCACCGGTTCCCGTCATCATCGTGCGCCAGCAGGTCAGCGAGCGCGCCATCGCCGAGGCCGTCGCCGCCGGTGCCCGCGACGTCGTCTCGCTCGCCTTTCGGGGCCGGCTGCAGGCGGTGGTGGAGCGCGAACTGCGTACGCGCCGCTTGCAGGCCGCCCTCGATGGCGTCCTCTCCTCGGCCAGCCAGTACAAGCAGGAACTGCGCAGCCTCATGAAGGGCGCCACCGAGGCGATTGTCGATGTCCAGGAAGGCATCGTCATCACTACCAACCCGGCTTGGCTCACCTTGTTCGGCCTCGGCGACGAACACGATCTGCTCGGCCAGCCCTTCATGGACTCGTTTGGCGACAAGGACCTGCCGAGCCTCAAAGGCGCCATGCAGGCCTGCCTGAAGGGCAAGTGGGCTGATGCCAGCCTGCAAGTCACCGGCAAGCGGCCCGACGGCAGCATGCTCGGGCTGGAGCTGCGGCTCGAGCGCGTCACCGTGGATGGTGAACCGGCGGTGCGTGTCATCATCCCGGCCGAGCGCCCCGCCGAAGGCCCTGCCGAAGACCTCGTCGAACAGGCACTGTGCAAGGATCCCTCCACCGGCCTGCTCCTGCGCCATCACTTCCTGGAGCAGGCAGAATCCCGGCTGCAGTCGCCACTGGCAGCGGGCGTGCGCGCCATGGCCTATTTCCGTCCGGACCACTTCTCACGTGTCCACGGCGACGTGGGATTGCTCGGCACGGAGGCGCTGATCATGCGCCTGGCTGAACAACTGCGCGAGCTGCTTCAGCCAGGCGATATCTGCGGCCGGTTTGGCGGCACGATTTTCGCCATGATCCTTGAACGCGGCACCATGAATGACGTCGAGGCATGGGCCGAGCAACTGCGCAAGGCAGTCGCAGAGCGGGTTTTCGAAGTCGACCACCAGTCCACCAGCCTGACCTGCACCATAGGCCTGACCGAAATCGGCAGCGCCCAGGCATCGCTCGCGGACATCCTCACCGTTGCTGAAAAAGCCTGCCGCAGCGGTCGCGATGCTGGCGGCAACCGCGTCGAACTCTGCGACTCGACCTCGGCTACGCAGAAGGTACGCCTCAGCGACGCCACCTGGGTGCCGCGCATCCGCGCGGCGCTCATGCAGAACCGGTTCCGCCTGCTGCACCAGCCCATCGCCAGTCTTACCGAAGAAGTCCAGGGCATGTTCGACACTCTGGTGCGCATGGTGGACGAGACCGGTAATCTGGTTCTGCCGGGCGAATTCGTGCCACCGGCCGAACGGGCCGGCCTGATCAAGAGTGTCGACCGCTGGGTGATCGGTGCTTCACTGTCATTCTGTGCCACGCGGCAACCGACCCTCGCCTTTGTGCGCCTGTCGCGCGACTCGGTCCTCGACGAAACGCTGCCGGAATGGCTGCTGGCCCGGCGGCGGAGCATGAAAGTGCCGGCCGAACGGCTGTGTTTCCAG
>CAZQGA010000274.1:0-3412 GCA_964592735.1 uncultured Chromatiaceae bacterium
GGGGCCTTGTGGGCTGGTTGCTGGGGGGATGGGGGGGGCGTTCCTGAGTGGCCCCTCGGCTGCCAGGCTATCGCCTGAGTAGAGCAAGGGGATTCTCTCGCGTAACCAAGGAGCTACAGCCGTCTCTTGCAGTAATTTTTTCAATTCCCGCTGATGTGCCTCACCAGCCGGGCGCAGGCGTTCACCCCCCTGCCGGTAGCGAATCGTCAGCGTCGGCCCGAGCCGTGCGGGAGCAAGCCCACCCGAACGGGCCCGCACGAGGCGGATGCGCCCAGCCGAGCCGCAGTCGAAGCTGCCCCCCGCCTTCACCGGCAATTCGCCAGTCACGGGCAGTGCGGAATCCAGCGGCGGCTGGATGTAGAGCCGGCCCTGATAGCGGCGGATCTCCCCACCATCCCAGGCGAGGAGCGGCTGGCGGTCGCCGCCCGCAGTGAGGAGCTGGGCGAGGCCCGCGCGGAGCCTGCGTTCCGGCGGCGTCGTGCCGGTCTCGCGGCGACAGACGTAACGCAGGAGGTTGCGCTGGCGCGGCTCGCCGAGTGCGACAAACCGCGCGACAATGACTTGGCCGCCACGGCTGACGCGCCGCGCATCCGCCGCCGCCAGCTCGTCCAGAAGATCCGCCGCCTCACCACAGAGTGCGGCGCTGCGGGCCAGAGCTCCTTTGCTCGCCGGCCAGCGGCTCTCGAACAGCGGCAACAGCTGATGGCGCAGGAAGTTGCGGTCGAAGCGAGGATCCATGTTGGCCGGATCCTCGATCCAGTCGAGCCCCTGCCGCTGTGCATAGTCGAGGAGCACCGCGCGCGGCAGATCGAGGAACGGGCGCAACAGCTGCGCCTGTGCGCGACGGTCAGCGCTCGCGATGCCGGCGAGCCCCGCTGGCCCGGCGCCCCGCATCAACTGCAACAGCAGCGTCTCAGCCTGGTCGTCGCGGTGGTGTGCGGTGGCAAGCCGCTCGCCCGGGCGCAGCGCCAGCAACAACGCTGCGTAGCGCGCTCGCCGGGCGGCGGCTTCGATTCCCTCCCCGTCCGGCACCACGTCGACACGCAGGCCCGTATATGGCACTCCCAGCGCAGCACAGAACCTCGCGCAGCGCCGCCCCCATTCAGGCGCATCGGGATGCAGGCTGTGATCGACATAAATCGCCCTCAGGCCACTGGCAGTGCACTGGCCCGCGAGCGCATGCAGCAGCACCGTCGAATCGAGCCCGCCGCTCAAGCCCACGCACAGGCCGGCATCCGGCGCCTGGGGGACGGCAGCCAGCGCAGTGCGGATCGCCTCAGCGACGGTGCCCACGCCTGCTGGACCGGTGACCGGCGTGCATCAGTTCTCGCGGAAGCGGCCGTAGGACTGCAGGCGGGCCTCACGACGCTTGAGAAGTTCGGTGGTGTCGAGCAATTCCAGGTCGCGCAGATTGAGCAGCAGTGCCGCATGCAGGCTTTCCGCTATCGCCTGCGGATTGCGGTGCGCACCACCGAGCGGCTCACGCACGACCTCATCCACCAGGCCGAGGTCCAGCAACCGCGGTGCCGTGATCCCCATCGCCTCGGCGGCCAGTTCCGCCTTCTCGGCACTTTTCCACAGGATGCTGGCGCAGCCTTCCGGCGAAATCACCGAATAGACGGCATATTCCAGCATGATGACACGGTCGGCGACACCAATCGCCAGCGCGCCGCCGGACCCACCCTCGCCGATCACCACGCTGATGATCGGCGTCTGCAGCCGCGCCATCTCAAAAAGATTGCGTGCGATCGCCTCACTCTGCCCGCGCTCCTCGGCATCAAGGCCCGGATAGGCGCCTGGCGTATCGATCAGCGTGATGACGGGCAGACGGAAACGCTCGGCCATCTGCATGAGTCGCAGCGCCTTCCTGTAGCCCTCGGGCTTCGGCATGCCGTAGTTGCGCCGGACGCGGGACTTCGTGTCACGACCCTTCTGGTGGCCGATGAACATGACGGGCCTGCCCTCGAGGCGGCCGAGGCCACCGACGATCGCCGGGTCATCAGCGAACATGCGCTCGCCATGCAACTCCTGGAAGTCCGGGCTGATGACCTCGAGATAATCGAGCGTATACGGCCGCTGGGGATGGCGCGCGAGTTGTGCCACCTGCCAGGAACTCAGGCTCGCAAAAATGCTGCGCGTGAGTGCCTCGCTCTTTTCCTTGAGGCGCTCGATTTCGTCGCTGATGTTGATTTCGGAATCGTCGCCGACGTAGCGCAGTTCCTCGATCTTCGCCTCGAGTTCGGCGATCGGCTGTTCAAAATCCAGGAACTTGAGATCCATCTGTGGTGATCCGGGGCTGCTGCGCGCTGAGACTATAACGGGCGGGGTGGCGCATACAAGCACGCCATCAGTGCAGGGGCTGGCCCATCTCGTAGACGAAGCGGTAGCCGTCGGTGCCGACCAGCTCGGAGAGCCGTTCACGCAGCTCGCGGCTCGGCCGCACCGCCCAGTCCTCACCCAGCGTGAGTCGTGCCTGGGCGTCGGCACGCGAGTAGTAGACCCAGATACCGCACTTGCCGGGCCGGAACGGTTCGAGTGCCCGGCGCAGTTTCACCGCGTCCAGGCGTGAATCCGGGCTCGCAGCCCAGCGGATCAGCAACCGCGTCGCACGGGTCTCGATGACCCGGTCGATGTCGATGATCTCCCGCGCCGCCAGGCGCCAGCCGTCGATGAAGGCATCCCAGCGCAGCTGCCCGGTAACGACGATGATGCTGCCAGGGCTCAGGTGGTTGCGGCAGCGCTCATAGGTCTCGGGAAAGATGCTCATCTCGATGACGCCACTGCCGTCATCGAGTTCGACCGTTGTGCGCCCGGTGCGCCTGCGCAGGCTGGCCACCAGCCCGGCCACCGTGACATCCCGGGCCGCCTGGTACTCCGTGCCCGGTGGCGGTGCCGGCGCCGCGGCAAGGACCGCTACCGCACCTGAAGCGATGGCACCCGCATCTGCCCGGTACTGGTCGAAGGGGTGTCCGCTCAGGTACAGGCCCAGGCTCTCACGCTCGGCTTCAAGCCGACGGCCAAGACCCCAGTCATCCAGTACGGGCACAGCGTCGTCGCTGGTCACGGCACCCGCCGCGGCCTGGCCGAACATGTCTTCCTGTCCCGAGTCACGCGAGCGGGCGGCCTGCTCGGCACCACCCAGCGCGGCCGGCAACGCGGCGAGCAGGCTCGGCCGGTTCGGCCCAAGGCCGTCGAACGCACCGGCCTTGATCAGCGCCTCGATGGCACGCCGGCCGAGACGCTGGCTGCCGACACGCCGGCAGAAGTCATGCAGACCGGCGAATGACCCACCCTCGCCACGCGCCTCGAGCAACTGCTCCGTCGCCGAGCGACCCAGCCCCTTGATGGCGCCGAGGCCGTAGCGGATGCTGCGCGGCCCGTTGACTTCAAAGGCATAGGCCGAGTGGTTGAC
>CAZQGA010000275.1:0-3395 GCA_964592735.1 uncultured Chromatiaceae bacterium
GTCCTCGCCCTGATCACCTACATCCTGCTCGGCCACATCACGCTCTGGCGTTCGCGCAGCAACACCGAGCGTGCATTCTGGTTCACGGTCGCGATGCTGAGCTTCGCCTACATCGTGCTCGTGGCCCGCTGCCACGACCCACGCGCCTGGCTCTGCGCACAAAGCCTGCTGGCCTGAGGCCAGCCGCAAAAGCACCACCCGGAACGCACACGGCCCGGGCATGACCCGGGCCGTGGCATTCAGGCAAACGGACTGAAGCGGCGTCAGGCCGGCTTCTTGGCCCAGGCGCTGCACCAGCCCTTCTCGGCGACCAGCTTGCCAGGGAACGCAGCACAGGGGCGGAAAGCACCCGTGTTGGCCTGGATCTGCACGCAGTTGGCGCAATCCGCGCCCGCCTTGTGCAGCGGCGTCTTGGCCGCATCGATCTTGCTCACATCCGGGGTGTACTGCAGGGCCTTGGCCACTGGATCATTCGGGTCGAGCTTCGGCAGTTCCTTGGCCTGGGCAGCAGCCGTGCGGCTCGCGAAGATTGCCGTCACCGGGATGGCAACCGCTGTGGCACCAATGAAACCGCGTCGTGTGAAGGTCTTGTCGCTCATTCTCGTTCCTTCCAAGCATTCAAGCGGGGGCGTATTCGGAGCTGCCGCACCGCCGGAACCCCCGGGGCCGACGCGGGCGGGGCGAATGGTAGCAGTTGCGCTTCCCTTCTTCATCAAGGCCCGCGCTTGCGCGCTGCAGCAGCAACCGGTGACGCTGGCGCCGGCACGGCAGGCCCGTGCCCGCTGCCATGCAGCCTGCTAGACTCCGGCCTTCGCATCATGTCTCCCGTCATTACGCTCACCACTGACTTCGGCAGCGCCGGACCCTTTGTTGCCATCATGAAGGCGGTGATCGGCCGCCATGCGCCCGGCGCCGCCATTGCTGACCTGACCCACCAGGTGGCGCCCTGCAATCCGGGCGAGGCCGGTTTCTGGATCGCCCACAGCTACCGCCACTTCCCCGCCGGGAGCGTGCACGTGGCGGTGGTGGATCCGGGCGTCGGCACCGCACGCGCCATCCTTGCCGCCATTCACGACGACCATGTATTCCTGGCGCCCGACAATGGCATCCTGCCGATGATCATCCCCGAAGGGACGCCGCTGCATGCCCTCGCCGATGACTGGCCCGGGCGCCGGGCCTGGCCGGCAGCGAGCGCGAGCTTCCACGGCCGGGATATCTTTGCCCCGCTCGCGGCAGCCCTGCTTGCCGGCACGGCACGGCCTGCCGACATCGGACCCCAGCGGCGCCACCCGGTCGCTGCAGCGCTGCCGCCGGCCTCACGCCACGATGGGGTGGTCACAGGCCAGGTGGTTGCGCTGGACAACTGGGGCAACCTGATCACGAACATCGGTGCGGCCCTCATCGCCGGCCTGCCCACGCCGCGCATCAGTATCGGCCACCGCAACGTGCGCCTCTTCGCGACCTACGGCGAAGCACCACCGGGCGCCCTGCTGGCGCTGGTGAATTCCTTCGGCGTGGTGGAGATCGCCTGGCGCGAAGGCAACGCGGCCGAACTGCTGCAGGTGGGCCGCGGCGCGCAGGTCAGCGTCAGCACGGGCGACTGACCGCCCCACGCTCTCTACTGTCACCCGGAGTGATCCGGACCGGCGACGGGAAGCGCTCTTTTCCAGCATTGCCCGCGCTCTTTCGGCAGCTGTGACCCGACCTTGCGGCGGGAACTGCTGGTCCGGACGTATCGCGCGCCCTTTCGGCAGGGTCCGCAAAGTCGCTCCCCGATACTCGCTTGGTTTGCGGATCCTGCCTGCGGGCGCGACTCCGGCGAGTTGTGTTCAATCGCAGCTCTCTCGTGGCCCGTCATTACGCCGGAGGGAGTTCAAGCGCAGCCTTGTCGAGGCCGGAGCCCGACCGGAGGCGGGGTCTCCGAACAAAGCGAATAACGAGGAGCGACTTCGGAGACCCCGCCGCAAGGTCGAGTCGCCGGGGCCGGAACCGGGAATGCCATGTTCATGCACGGCAGTCCCTGCCGAAAGGGCGCGCGATACGCCGCCCCCCCCTGCACGGTCGAGCGACAACGGTCAATCGGCGGGAATGCCGCGCTTACGCCTTGGCCTTCGCCCAGCTGTCGCGCAGGGTGACGACGCGGTTGAACACCGGCTGGCCGGGGCGCGAATCCGCACTGTCGGCGACGAAATAACCGAGCCGCTCGAACTGGAACCAGGCACCCGGCGCCGCCGCGGCGAGCGAAGGTTCAAGCTGGCAGCCGGTGCGCGCTTCGAGTGAAGCGGGGTTGAGGAAGTCCTTGAAGTCACGACCATCCGCACCCGCATCGGGCCGCTCCACGGTAAACAGCCGATCATAGAGCCGCACCTCGCAGGCGTGCGCCGCGCGCGCTGCCACCCAGTGGATGGTGCCCTTCACCTTGCGCTCAGCCTCCGGGCCGCTGCCGCTGCGCGTGGCGGGGTCGTAGGTGCAGCGCAGTTCAGTGATCCTGCCGCTCGCATCCTTCACCACCTCGTCGCAACGGATGATGTAGGCATAGCGCAGGCGCACCTCCCCACCCGGGCGCAGGCGGAAGAACTTCTTCGGCGGATCTTCCATGAAGTCATCACGCTCGATCCAGAGCTCCCGTCCGAACGGCAGCTCGCGGGTACCGAGTTCCGGCTGCTCGGGATGGTTTGCCGCGGTGAGCGTCTCCACCTGCCCGGCCGGGTAATTCGTGAGGACCACCTTGACCGGATCGAGCACCGCCATCGCGCGCGGCGCACGCTGGTTGAGGTCATCGCGCACGCAGCTCTCGAGCAGGCTCATCTCGATCAGCTGCTCCTTCTTGGTGACGCCGATGCGGCCGCAGAAGTCGCGCAGCGCCTCGGGCGTGTAGCCGCGCCGGCGCATACCGAGGATGCTGGGCATGCGTGGATCATCCCAGCCGCCGACGTGGCCACGCTCGATCAGCTCGGCGAGCTTGCGCTTGCTGGTGACGGTGTAGGCGAGGTTGAGCCGCGAGAACTCGTACTGGCGCGGCCGCGCCGGCAGAGCCAGCTGGTCGAGCAGCCACTCGTAGAGCGGGCGGTGGTCCTCGAACTCCAGCGTACAGATCGAGTGCGTGATGCCCTCCAGCGCGTCGGACAGCGTATGGGCGAAGTCGTACATCGGGTAGATGCACCAGGCATCGCCCGTGCGCTGGTGGTGCGCGCGGCGGATACGGTAGAGCGTGGGATCGCGCAGGTTGATGTTGGGCGAAGCCATGTTGATCTTCGCCCGCAGCACGTACTGCCCGTCAGCGAACTCACCCGCACGCATGCGGGCAAAGAGATCGAGGTTCTCCGCGACCGGGCGATCACGGTCCGGGCTCGGCCGGCCGGGCTCGGTGAGCGTGCCGCGGTATTCGCGGATCT
>CAZQGA010000276.1:0-3380 GCA_964592735.1 uncultured Chromatiaceae bacterium
GGTTTCGCCCGAGCGGTGTGAGACCACCGCGGCGTAACCCGCCTGCGTCGCGAGTGCAATCGCCGCCAGGGTCTCGGTCAGCGTGCCGATCTGGTTCGGCTTGATGAGGATGGCATTGGCGATCCTGCGGTTGATGCCCTCGGTGAGGATTTCCGTGTTGGTGACGAAGAGATCATCGCCGACCAGCTGCACGCGGCTGCCCAGCTCGCGCGTGAGCAGCGCCCAGCCGTCCCAGTCACCCTCGGCCATGCCGTCCTCAATGGTGATGATGGGATAGGCATCGGCCAGCCCGCGCAGGTAGGCGGAGAACTCCGCAGAACTGAAACTGCGGCCCTCGCCCTCCAGATGATAACGCCCGTCCCTGAAAAACTCGGAGCTCGCGACATCGAGGCCAAGCCAGATGTCCTTGCCGGCGTGGAAACCCGCCTTCCCGATTGCCGTGAGAATCGTGTCGAGCGCCGCAGCATTCGACGGCAGGTTCGGTGCAAAGCCACCCTCATCGCCAACCGCCGTATTGAGCTTCTGCGCCTTGAGCACCGCCTTCAGCGCGTGGAACACCTCCGTACCGTAGCGCAGGCCCTCGCTGAAACTCGATGCCCCAACCGGCAGGATCATGAATTCCTGGATGTCGACGTTGTTGTCCGCGTGGGCTCCACCGTTGATGATGTTCATCATCGGCACCGGCATGGTGTACGGGCCGTCGCCGAGTGTGCGAAAGAGCGGCATGCCGCGGTCGCGTGCCGCCGCCTGAGCAGTGGCCAGCGAAACGGCAAGCAGCGCGTTGGCGCCGAGGCGTGACTTGTTGTCGGTGCCGTCCAGTTCACGCAGCTTCGCATCCACGCCCGCCTGGTCGCCGGCCTCGAGCCCGGTGACAGCCACGCGGATTTCGCCGTTCACATTGGCGACGGCTTTGCGCACACCCTTGCCAAGATAGCGCTGCTTGTCACCATCACGCAGTTCGACCGCCTCGCGGCTGCCGGTGGATGCCCCGGAGGGAACCGCTGCACGACCGATGGCGCCACTGGCCAACTCGACATCGGCCTCGACCGTGGGATTGCCGCGGGAATCGATGATTTCGCGGCCGTGGATGTTCTTGATCTTGCTCATGGATTCGTCCAGTCGGTTGAAAAACCCGCCATCAGCTGCGGGGCAGTGATTCCTCGATGAAGGGCGCCTGTTTTACGGCGCGATCCACCTCCACCAGCGTCGCCAGCAGCTGCGCCATCAGCGGCAACGGCCAGGCATTGGGCCCGTCGGAGAGCGCCTGCTCGGGCCGCGGATGCGTCTCCATGAAGAGGCCGGCCACGCCGGTTGCCACTGCTGCCCGTGCCAGCGGCGCGACGAACTCGCGCTGGCCGCCGGAAGCCTGGCCCTGCGCACCGGGCAACTGCACGGCGTGGGTGGCATCGAACACCACCGGGCAACCGGTGGCGCGCATTGCCACCAGTGAGCGCATATCCACCACCAGGTTGTTGTAGCCGAAGCTGAAGCCGCGCTCGCAGACGAGAATCTGCCGATTGCCGGTCGCGCGCGCCTTCTCGACGACGTTGCCCATCTCCCAGGGCGAAAGAAACTGGCCCTTTTTGATGTTGACCGGCTTGCCGCAGGCTGCGACCCGGCGGATGAAATTCGTCTGGCGGCAGAGGAAGGCCGGTGTCTGCAGCATGTCGACGACGTCGGCCACCTCGTCGAGCGGCGTATCCTCATGGACGTCGGTCAGCACGGGCACGCCGACCTGCCGGCGCACCTCGGCGAGCGCTTTGAGGCCCGCTGCCAGCCCCGGCCCGCGAAAGCTCGCGCCAGAAGAGCGGTTGGCCTTGTCGAAGGACGCCTTGAAGACGAAGGGCACGCCCAGGCGTTGCGTGATCTCGTGCAGCGCCGCGGCCACCTCCAGCACCAGCCCCTCGCTCTCGATGACGCAGGGCCCGGCAATGAGGAAAAACGGCTGGTCCAGGCGCGCCTGGAAGTCCGGCAGCCTCATGCGATCGCCATCGCCGGCAACGTGCTGGCGCGGGTCTCGCGGGCCGCCTGCACGAAGCCCTGGAACAGCGGGTGGCCGTCACGGGGGGTGGACTTGAACTCGGGGTGGAACTGGCAGGCGACGAACCAGGGGTGATCGGGCAACTCGACCAGTTCAACCAGACCATCGACAGAGAAGCCCGAGAACACCAGGCCGGCCGCCTTGAGGCGCTCGAGGTAGTGGTTGTTGAATTCGTAGCGATGGCGGTGGCGCTCGCGGATGACATCGCGGCCATAGAGCTGGCGGGCCAGCGTGCCCGGCTCCAGGCGGCAGTCCTGGGCGCCGAGGCGCATGGTACCGCCAACGTCGGACTGCACCGAACGTGCCTGGGTGCTGCCGTCCCGATCCCGCCACTCGGTGATGAGCGCGATGACGGGATCGGGCGTGCCGGTCTCGAATTCCGTGCTGTTGGCCCTGGGCAGCCCGGCAACATGGCGGGCGTACTCGATCACCGCAACCTGCAGCCCCAGGCAGATACCGAGATAAGGCACACGCCGCTCGCGTGCGAAGCGCACCGCAGCGATCTTGCCCTCGATGCCGCGGTCGCCGAAGCCGCCCGGCACCAGCACGGCATCGACGTCCCCCAGGCAACCCGCGCCAGCCGTCTCGAGTTCGTGCGCCTCGATGTAGCGAATGTTGACCCGGGTGCGGGTACGGATGCCTGCGTGCTGCAGCGATTCGGCAAGCGAGATATAGGAGTCGCGAAAGTCTACGTACTTGCCGACCATCGCCACGGTGATCTCGGCTTCCGGATGCTGCCGCGCCGCGACCACCGCCTGCCATTCCGCGAGGTTGGCAGGTGGCAGCTGCAGGCCGAAGCGCTCGACGATGATCTGGTCGAGCCCCTGCTCCTGCAGCACCATCGGCAGCCGGTAGATGTCGTCCACATCCATCGCCGAAATGACCGCGCGTTCCTGGACGTTGGTGAAGAGTGCGATCTTGCGCCGCTGCTCCGCCGGGATCGCCTGCTCGGAACGGCAGACCAGGATGTCAGGCTGGATGCCGATCGAGCGCAACTCCTTGACCGAGTGTTGCGTCGGCTTGGTCTTGATTTCCGCCGAGGTGGCGATGTACGGCACCAGCGTCAGGTGGACGTAGGCCACCTGCGTCGGGCCGAGGTCAACGCCGACCTGGCGGATCGCCTCGAGGAAGGGCAGCGACTCGATGTCGCCCACCGTGCCACCAATCTCGACCAGGCAGATGTCGGAATCGCCCGCCCCCAGCGCGATGCTCCGCTTGATCTCGTCGGTGATATGCGGGATGACCTGCACGGTCGCCCCGAGGTAGTCGCCACGGCGCTCCTTGGCGATGACGCTGCCGTAGATCCGTCCGGTGGTGAAGTTGCTGTGCCGCCCCGTGG
>CAZQGA010000277.1:0-3329 GCA_964592735.1 uncultured Chromatiaceae bacterium
CGTGGATGATGGCCTGTGCCAGTCCGACGCGGCGGCGGAAGCCCTTGGAGAGCGTTTCGATGCGCTGGTCCATGACGCTGCCGAGTTGCAGGCGGCCGACGACATCGTCGAGCCGGCTTCTGCGCCGCTCGCCCGTGAGGCCGCGAATGCGGGCGATGAACGCGAGGAACTGCCGGGGCGTCATCTCGCCATACGAGGGTGCACCTTCCGGCAGGTAGCCGAGCTGGCGCTTGGCCTCGAGGGGCTGGTCCTCGACGGAGAAGCCGCAGATTTCAGCCCGTCCGCTGGTGGGCGCGACGAAGCCGGCGATCATGCGCATGGTGGTGGTCTTGCCAGCGCCGTTGGGCCCGAGAAAGCCGAGGACTTCACCGGGCTGTACGGTGAAGCTGATGTTGTCGACAGCGGTGAGGCTGCCGTACTGCTTGGTCAGCGATTCGGCTCTGATCATGCGGGATCCCCTGGGCTGGCTGGGCGGCCGGCAGTCAACTGCCACTGGAACGCGAAACGGCTTCCGCGGTGAGCCGCGGGATGCGGCGGTATTGTGCATAGGGGGCGGGGGCAATCAAGACAGGCTCCGGGTGGGGCCGCTGGTGTGTAGCGGACAGGCGTTGACTGCGGCTGGCCGGGAAAAGTTTCCGCGGCAGGTCTTCTCCCCGCGACTGGCTGCGGGCTTGCAGGACAGCAGGCCGTGCCGGGTCGGTCCGGTCTGCGGGGCCTGGCTGAATTCAGGCTGCGGTGCCAGGCAGCTGGCGGGGACGCTCGCTCTTGGTTCCGCTGCACCGCGGTGCCGGACCGCGGTGCCGGTGTTACGGTTATTCGGTTATTGGCCCCACGTGGTGCGTTTCGGGACGGCGCCAAAGCCAATAACCGAATAACCGTAACACCGGCACCAGCCTGCCAGCCTGCTACTGGAGCTCCCCGTCCGTATTGATCGCGCGGATCTCGGCGAAGCCCAGTTTCGCCAGGGCCGGCTCGATGCGGCTGCGATCGCCGACGACGACGAACACCTCGTGGCCGGGTTGCAGGTATTCACGCGCAGCACGCGCCACGTCTGCCGGCGTCACCGCGCTGATTTTGGCGGCATAGGTCGACCAATAATCCTCAGGCAAGCCGAAGCGCACGCTCTCCACCAGAGCGCCAACGATGGCGCCTGCCGTTTCCCAGCGCGCAGGCAGTTGCAGCACCTCGGTCGTCTTTACGCGGTCGAGTTCCCCGGCTGTCGGCGGACGGTTGCTGGTAATGGCTTTGAGTTCGCCGCGCAGCTCCTGGAGGGCCTCGGCGGTCTTGTCGGTCTGCACCGGTGCGTAGGCGAAGAATGGCCGCTCACCCAGGGTGTCGCGCAGCACGCTGTAGGCGCCGTAGGACCAGTGCTTGTCTTCGCGCAGGTTCATGTTGATGCGTGCCGAGGCCTGCCCGCCGAGGATGCTGTTCATGGCCTGGATGGCGAACTCGTCCGGGCTTGCCTTCGCTGGCATGACCTGGCCGACGAAGATCACCGACTGATCGGCCCCGGGACGATCGAGGAGGTAGAGCACGTTACCTGTTACGGTGCGGGCCGGGCCGATGGCGTGCTGCGGTACGTCGCCGGGTTGCCACCTGCCGAGCAGGCGCTCTGCCAGAGGCTTGAACTCCGCCATCGTGGTGTCGCCAGCAACCACGAGTGTCGCGTGGTCCGGGCGGAACCAGGTGTCACGGAATATCCTCATGTCGGCACGGCTCAGGGCCTTGATGGCCGTTTCCGTGCCGCTCCCGGTGAGTGGTTGCGCGTAGGGGTGGCCGGCGCCGTAGAGCAGCTTCGGCAGGACGCGCAGCGCCATGGCATTCGGCCGGCTCTTCTCCTGGTTGAGGCCTGCGAGTGCAATGCCGCGCAGCCGCTCGATCTCCGATTCCGGGAAGCTCGCGTTCAGTACGATATCGGCAAAAATTTCCAGCGACGGCTCGAGCTTGTCGCTCAGGGCCGAGAGGCTGATCACGGCGCTGTCCAGGTCAGCGGAGGTGCGCAAGCTCGCTCCGAGCAGGGCCAGTTGCTCGCTGATTTGCAGGGTGCTGCGCGTGGCGGTGCCCTCGTCGAGCATCGCCATCGTGAAGCTCGCGGTGCCCGGCCGGCCCGGTGGATCGGCAGCAAAGCCGCCGTCGAGGATGAGCGCGGCCTGCACGAAGCCGATCCCGCTGCGTGGCACCAGTTCGATTTTCAGTCCGTTCGCCAGCGTGGTGCGTTCCACCGCCGGGAAGCTGACAGCGGGCATCGGTCCGGGCGCCGGCAGCTTGCTGCGGTCGGCATCAGGGCCGATGACCTTCAGGCTTCCGTACGGAAGCACATGCAGCGTCACCGAGGCGCCGCCCAGCCACTCTTGAGCAACGCGGCGCAGATCCTCCGGCCGCGCGGTGTCGAGCACTGAAAGATCTGCCTTCCAGGCATCCGGGCTGCCGCCGAGCGTCATGCTCTCGGCGAGGATGCCGGCCTTGCCACCGTGACCGCCCACCTGCTCGATGCCGCGCAGGAAGCCGGCCCGGAAGCGGGCGGTGACCCGCTCGAGTTCCTTGCGGGTGGGCCCCTTGCGGATGAAGACGTCGATTTCCTCCTGCACCGCTGCTTCGATCGCGGCGAGATCCACGCCAGGCTGGGCGGAGACCATCAGGTCAGTGATGCCGGACATCTCCAGCGGGGTCGCATCCAGACCCACGTCGGTGGCGAGGCGGTCACGGTAAACGAGGCGCTGGTAGAGCCGGGAGTTCTTGTCGCTGGCCAGCACTGCGGCAGCCAGCGCAAGGTGGCGGGAATCTGCCGTGCCCCAGCTTGGACCGGCCCAGGCGCGGTAGAGGCGCGCCTGGGGGACGCGATCCTCCATCCGGATCGTGCGGCTCGTTTCCAGTCGCGGAACCCAGACGCCGGGCCGCGTGATCGGTGGCACGGGCGCCAGGTCGCCGAAGTAGAGCTTTGCCTTGGCGAGTGCTTCCTCGACGGTGATGTCCCCGGCGATGGCGAGCACGGCATTGTTGGGTCCGTAATAGGCCCTGAACCAGTCGCGCACGTCTTCCAGCGTTGCCGCGTTGAGGTCCGCCATCGAGCCGATGGTTTCCCAGGAGTACGGGTGCTGGGGCGGAAACAGCGCGGGCTGCAGGTATTCCCAGACCCGTCCGTAGGGCTGATTGTCGCCCTGGCGTTTCTCGTTCTGTACCACGCCGCGCTGTTCGTCGAGCTTCTCCTGGGTGATGGCGCCGAGGAAATGGCCCATGCGGTCGGACTCCAGCCAGAGGATGCTGTCGAGCGCGTTCTTCGGCACGGTCTGGAAGTAGTTGGTGCGGTCGAACCAGGTGGTGCCGTTGAA
>CAZQGA010000278.1:0-3324 GCA_964592735.1 uncultured Chromatiaceae bacterium
CGGCATTCATGAGCTCGTGGTCAATCTGGGATGGCTGGGTGATCGCCTGCAGGCTTGCCTGGGAGATGGCGCACGTTTCGGTGCGCGCGTGGCCTACAGCCACGAGGGCTATCCGCCACTGGAAACCGGTGGCGGCATTCATCACGCGCTGCCCTTGCTGGGCGACGGGCCGTTCTGGGTGGTGAATGGCGATGTCTTCTGTGAGTTCGTTTTCGACCAGCGGCAGTTGCCGCCGGGTATCCTGGCCCACCTGGTGCTGGTGCCGAATCCGGTGCAGCACCCGGCAGGGGATTTCGCCCTGCGGGACGGGCTGGTGAGGGATGAACCAGCCAACCGTCTGACCTATTCGGGCATTTCCATCCTGCATCCGGAGCTTTTTGCCGGCTGCCAGCCGGGCCGCTTCCCGCTGGCACCGCTGCTGCGCGCGGCGATGGCCCGCGGTGCGGTGACGGGCGAGCTCTACACCGGCATCTGGAGCGACGTCGGCACCCCGGAACGCCTCGCGGCACTCGGCTGACGAGGCATGGCGAGGGGCCGTCGGGGGCGCCTCAACAAAGCGGCTGCAAGGGTCAGCCGTGAGGAGGTCCCTCGCTCCCGCTGCGCCGGCCATCCCTGGCCGGCTCCGCTGCATGTCGCGTCTGCGGTGCCGGTGTTACGGTTATTCGGTTATTGACGCGGTCTGGTGCATTTCGGGACGGCGCCAGAGCAAATAACCGAATAACCGTAACACCGGCACCGGATCGCCGGATCGCTTCGGCCTATGGTCCCAGCACGCGCAGCAGTTCTGCCTCGAGGTCGCGGCTGATGCGCCCGACGTCGGTCGGGCCGCCGAGGCGGGCGACATCGGTCACGGCGATACCCGGAAAGCCGCAGGGGTTGATGCGTTGGAACGGGGAAAGGTCCATGACTGCGTTCAGCGCCAGCCCGTGATAGGAACAGCCGCGGAGCACGCGCAGCCCGAGGCTCGCCACATTGGCGCCATCCACGTACACGCCCGGTGCCTGCGGCTTGCCGGCTGCCTTGATGCCGTAGCCCGCCAGCGTGGCAATCACCGCCTGCTCCAGGGCAGTGACCAGCGCACGCACGCCAAGGCCGCGGCGTTGCAGGTCGAGCAGCGTGTAAGCGACCACCTGTCCCGGGCCGTGGTAAGTCACCTGGCCACCGCGGTCCACCTGGACGAGCGGAATGTCGCCGGCATCGAGCACATGCGCGGGATCCGCATTCAGGCCGAGCGTGAATACCGGTCCGTGTTCCAGCAGCCAGATCTCATCCGGTGTGCTGCAGTCGCGCGTGCTGGTGAAGCTCGACATCTCTGCCAGCGCCACCGGGTAGTCGACCCGGCCCCTGCGGCGGACGTGGATGCTCACAATACGAACAGCACCTGCCCGGATGCCGTGAGGGTGCGATAAAGACTGTCGAGTTGTTCGCGACTCTCTGCCGTGATGGTGACCGTCACCGCGAGGAAGCGGCCATTGCTGCTCGCGCGCGAGCGCACGCTGCCGTCGGGCAGCGTGCCTGCGTGGGTGCTGACCATCTCCACCACCAGTGCTTCGAAGCCGTCCTCGTGCCGCCCCATCACCTTGATGGGGAAGCTGCAGGGAAAGCTCAGCGGCGAGCTGGAGTCAGGGTCGTTTGCGGCGTTCATAGGCTTGCGCCACCACGCGCCAGACAGGCCCGGGGACGCCGCCCCCGATGGGCTGGTCGTCCACGTGGGTCACCGCAGCCGGGCCACGCAGGGCGGCGGTCAGCCACACCTCGTCGGCGGCCCGCAGCCGGGAGTCGCTGATGGCTTCCTCACGGTAGCCGATGCCGGCAGCGGCCGCCACCTCCCGCACCAGCGCGATGGTGGTTCCGGGCAGGATGTCACGGCCGTTCGGCCGGCTCACCAGGGTGTGGCCCTCGAGGATCAGCACGGAACTGCTCGATCCTTCGGTGACGTAGCCGTCGCGCAGCATGATGCACTCACCTGCATCTGCCTCGGCCGCTGCCTGGCGCAGCAGCACGTTGGCGAGCAGCGCGGTGGACTTGATGTCACAGCGGCCCCAGCGGTTGTCTGGCGCGGTGATGACCCGCACACCGGGTGAATCCAGCCGCGTGGCTGCCAGGGCGCTCGCCATCGCGAATACGGTCGGGGTGACGCCCTGGGGAAAGCAGTGGTCGCGGCCGCTGTCGGCACCGCGGCTGACTTGCAGGTAGAGGCCCATGTCCGGTTGCGCCTGCCCACCGCCGTTGTGCCTGATGAGTCCGGTCACGATGCCGCGCCAGCCGGCGATGTCGTGCGGTGGCGTGATCCGCATCTCCCGCAGGCTGCGACCGAGCCGCTCCAGATGGGCATCCAGCAGCAGGGGTACGCCGTCGTAGGCGCCAATCACCTCGTAGACGGCGTCCCCAAAGAGGAAACCGCGGTCGAGCGGCGAGATGCGGGCAGCCGCCAGCGGCAGGAATTCCCCGTTGAGGTAGGCGATCGGCAGGGTCTGGGCCATGCGTGCTGCTCCCTGCGCTCAGGCGGGCGCCATTACTCGAACCACAGCAGCACCGTGTCGACGGCACGCCGCCAGAGCGAACCCTCGGCGACGGCAGTGAGCGGCACCAGCGGAGATTCCAGCAGCGGATCGCCGCCCAGCGTGAGCTTCAGCTTGCCGACCGGGGTGCGTGGATCGAGTGGTGCCACGAGATCCCGTGGCGCTTCGGTTGTGGCCTTGACCTGGTCGAGACTCCCGCGCGGAATGGTGACCCAGAGGTCAGCCGGTACGCCGAGGCCGACGGTTTCGGCAGTGCCCTTCCAGACACGGGCCTGCGCCACAGGCTTGCCCTGTTCGTACAGGCGTTTGGTTTCGTAGTAGCGAAAGCCGTAGTTGAGCAGCTCGAGGGAAGCCTTGGCGCGGGCATCGGGGCTTGCAGTGCCCATGACGACGGCGATCATGCGCATGTCACCGCGCCTGGCGGAGGAGGCGAGGCAGTAGCCGGCCGACTGCGTGTGGCCGGTCTTGATGCCGTCCACGGTCGGGTCGCTATAGAGCAGCAGGTTGCGGTTGCCCTGCTTGATGCCGTTGAAGAGGAATTCCTTCTGGGAAAACCAGGCGTAGTACTCGGGGAACTCGCGGATGATGGCGCGGCTGAGCAGGGCAACGTCGATGGCCGACGTGTATTGCTCCGGGTCGGGCAGGCCGGCGCTGTTGACGTAGTGCGTGTCGGTCATGCCGAGTTCCCTGGCATGGCGGTTCATCACGTCGGCGAAGGCTTCTTCCGAGCCGCTCAGGTGCTCGCCGAGCGCGATGCTGGCGTCGTTGCCCGACTGGATGATCATGCCCTTGAGCATGTTCT
>CAZQGA010000279.1:0-3304 GCA_964592735.1 uncultured Chromatiaceae bacterium
CCAGCCAGGCGGCCTCGACGTCGATCCATACGTTGGCGAGCAGGTGCTGTACCGCCTGGAAGCTGCCGATCGGGCGTCCGAACTGCACCCGTTGCTGTACGTGCTGCGTTGCCAGTTCCAGCACCCGGCGTGCGCCACCGACTGCGGCTGCAGACTGGAACACCGCGGTGCGCAGCAGCGCCGCATCGAGTGCGGCACCGACGTCATCACCGCCGAGCAGGTCTGTCTGCGCCACGCTGACTGCCGTGAAACGCACCTCGTGGAGGTCGGGATGCGCCAGCGAGCGCAGGGCCGCGCATTCGACGCCGGCAGCGCGTGGCGATACCGCGGCGAGGCGCAACTTCCCCGATGCGCTGTCACGGGCCGCCACCAGCAGCAGGTCGCGATCGGGCGCGTTCTCGACGTAGAGCTTGCGCCCGTCGAGCCGCCAGCCGGAGGAGGTTGGTGCCAGCGTGGTGGTGCATCGGGCGGCGCTCCAGTCGCCGCCGGCCTCGAGCGCGGCCAGTGCTGTCTGCAGCTCGCCGGCGATCAGCGGGGCCAGCCAGCGCCGGTGCTGTGCCGCGTCTCCCAGATCCTGGATCAGCCAGCCACAACCGAGCACGCAGTCGCTGAACGGTGTCGGATCGCAGGCGCGTCCGAGCTCCTCCATCACGATCGCCATCGTCGTCCAGTCTGCGGCCGATCCGCCGTGTTGTTCCGCAAACGGCAGTCCGGTCCAGCCGAGTTCCGCTATCCGGGTCCAGATCCGGCGCGGCAGCGCCATGTGCTGTTCGCGCAGCGTGCGCACCAGCGACGGTGGGCATTCGGACTGCAGGAATCGTCGCGCTGCGTCCTGGATCTGGCGCTGCTCCGGGGTTGGTTCGAGTTCCATGGCTGCTTCCGGTGTGTTCAGGCGCGTGGCAGCCCGAGACCGCGTTGGGCGATGATGTCGCGCTGGATTTCGTTGGCACCACCGCCGAAGCGCAGCATCGGCGACAGCAGCCAGGACTGTGCGAGGTGTCCGTGTGCCGGCACGTGCGCGGAGCCGTATTCGAGCTGGCCGCGTGGCCCGAGGATGCGGATGCCCTCGTCGGCGAGACGCTGCTCGAGGTCGGAGGCGAACACCTTCTGCGCCGAGGCTTCTGCGTTCGGCACCTGGCCCTGGTCGATCATCCAGGCGGACTTCAGGCACAGCAGGCGCAGGCGCTCCACGTCCAGATGCAGCCCGACCAGGCGGTCGCGGACCACCGGATCATCGAAGGGCGGCGCAGATCCGTCGAGCGATTGTCTGCACTCGTGCACCAGGGCGTCCAGATTGCGCCGCAGCTTCGTGTACTTGCCCATGAACACGCGCTCGAAGTCGAGTGCGATCGCCGCCGTAGGGAAACCCGAGCCGGGCTTGCCGATCATCGTGCTCGCCGGCACGCGGACGTCGTCGAAGAACACCTCGTTGGTACGGATACCCTCCATCGTGTAGATCGGGTGCACCGTGATGCCGGCGGTGGCGAGTGGGAAGATGAACACCGACAGCCCCTTGTGGCGCGGTGCATCGGCTTCACTGCGAGCGAGCAGCCAGATATGCGAGGCGTAGTGCGCGCCGGTGGTGAAGACCTTCTGGCCGTTGATCACGTACTCGTCGCCGACGCGAACCGCGCGCGTCGTGATTCCGGCCAGGTCCGAGCCGGCCCCGGGTTCGGTGTAGCCGAGGCAGATCTCGAGTTCCCCTTTCAGGATGGGCGACAGGTACTGCTGCTTCTGCGCTTCGGAGGCGAGCTTCATCAGCGCCATGGCCAGCGAGGTGATCGTGAGGTTGCCGTAGTGGATGTCCTGCAGGTCGAGCTCGTGGTAGAAGATCGTCTGCTCGATCATCGAACGCCCCTGGCCGCCGTATTCGCGCGGCCAGCCGATGCCGAGCCAGCCCCGCTCGCCGAGCAGGCGCAGGAACGCCTTGCCGAGTGGCCCCGGCGAGTGCCCCGAGACGGCGATTTCCCGGCGCAATTCGTCGCTGACGTTCTCGTGGAGGAAGGCGCGGATTTCGGTCCGGAAACGTTCCTGCTCGGGGGTGTAGCGGAAGTCCATCGTGTCAGCTCCGGTGTGGTGCAGGGCGTTCACGCGCAGCCAGCACCGGGGCAAGCGCTGCCCGTGTCGATTCGTCGAGGAGCCGATAGCCGTGCGTGCGTGCAGCGCAGTACCACACCGGGTCGGCACACGCCCATGCTTCGTGCCTGAGTTCCCGCTTCAGGACCTTGTTGGTCGCGGTGAGCGGCAGTGTTGGCGCGATGCGCAGGAACGAGGGCTTCCACTTGCTGCTGAAATCCGCTTGTGAGTCGAGGAAGCGTTCGAACTCGACGGGGTCGAAGCGGGCACCCGGCAACAGTTGCAACGTTGCCATCACGCGATCGCCGACCAGCGGGTCCGGGACGCCGTAGACTGCGGCCACACTGACCAGCGGATGGCGCGCCAGCACCTGCTCGATCTGGATCGCAGCGAGGTTCTCGCCATCGACGCGCAGCCACTCGCTGTCACGTCCTGCGAAGTAGAAGAAGTCGGCTTCGTCGCGGTAGGCGAGGTCGCCGCTCCAGTACGCGCGCCCGCGCAGCCGCTTGCCGTCTGCCTCCGGGTTGTTCCAGTAGCCCTCGAACAGCTCGCGTCCGTCGAGGTTCACCAGTTCACCGATGGACTCGTTGCCGTTCATCAGCACGCCTTCGCTGTCGAAGCGTGCGCGCGGACATTCCTCTCCGGTGTCTGGATTCAGCACCACGATCGATGGGCTGACACCGATGCCCATGGAGCCGCGGGGCGTTTCCGGCGTGCGCAGCACGGTGATGCAGCCTTCGGATGAGCCGAAATTATCGGTTACGGTACAAGCGAAACGCCGGGAGAAGGTTGTGATATCCGCTTCTGAAGCTTCATTCCCGAAGGCAGCCCGTAGGCTGTTGTCGGCATCGTCGGGTTGCTCCGGCGTGGCGAGAATGTAGGCGAGTGGTTTGCCTACATAACAGAACATCGTCACGCCGTACCTGCGCACGTCCGGCAGGAAACCCGATGCCGAAAAATGACGGCGCAATGCGGCGGCGCCGCCCGAAATCAGCGGCGGCAGTAGGCCCATCAGCATGGCGGACGAGTGGAACAGCGGCATCGGCACATAGCTCACATCGTCCGCTGACATGTGCTGGCGTTCGACCAGCATCACACTGTTGCGCAGTACGCGCGCGTGCGAGTAGATCACCGCCTTCGGCGCACCGCTGGTGCCGGACGTGAAGATTAGGCAGAAGACCGCGTTTGGAGCCACCGTGGCGGGTTGCAGCGGTGCATCACGGAACGG
>CAZQGA010000280.1:0-3303 GCA_964592735.1 uncultured Chromatiaceae bacterium
TGCAGCACGCCGTTGGTCAGCAGGTTGTAGAGGCCCGGATCGGCGCGCTGGATGATGAGTGCAGGCAACGAGGCCACCGCGCTGGTGGCGCTCTGGATCACGCTGCTCATGATGTTCTGGAAACCGTTGGTCAGGCCGTTGAGCTGGTTCCTGATCGTCGTGCTGATGCTCATGTCGCCGCAGATCAGATTGCTGTTCCAGCCCACCCCCACGCCAATCGAGCGCATGCCCGCCGCATGGCTCATCGACACGGCATTGCCGCCGCCAATCGAATACATGACCTCATCGCCAATCACGCTGCCGCTGGTCTGGAGATTGGAACCTTGGGCCAATGCCAAGCCGCTGGCCAATGCCAAGGCGCTCACCAGGATGGCGGAATGACTGCGGATCGGCCAGCGGCGCAAAATGGAAGTGGGGTTGTCAGGATGCTTCATGGTTTGACCCTCAAAGGAAATGGACACTACCCAGGAACACCTGTCCCCGGCGCCGGCAGCAGCTATACGGACGCCACAACGCCCAGGCGTAGTCGCCTTGCTGAGCCTGGGTCAGGAAACCGTTGCGCGGGAAGACCGTGCAGGACGACGACATGCGCGGCGTCAGCTCCTGCCACTTGCCGGTGGAGGCATCGGTCTCCATCAGTGCGCCAGCGGGCCAGTAACCATCGCGGGAACTGGCGAGCAAGGGCTGATAGACATGCAGCTGGCCGCGTCGCGTGACCACATCCCCGGCGCGCTGGGCCACCACGGCCCCGGCCTTGTGATCGTCGGTCTGGTGCAAAAAGCCGCCGCGTGGATAGACGGCCCCCCACAGGTTCCGCGTGGTGCGTGCGCCGATCTCGCGCATGCCCGGAGTCAAGGCTTCGGGATAGACGGCCTCAGGGATGTTGTAGCGCCAGGCCAGCGTGTCGAGTGTACTGAGCAGGTACGGCATGTAGGCGGATCCCGCCCCTTCGCAGGAGTAGCCGAAGCTGGCCGCGAACTCGCTGAAGGCGAGCGTGGCCGGGTGCCCGATCACGTCCGCGTTCTTGAACTTGGCGAGGTTGTTCTCGTTGTCGTGATTGGTCGTGCCATCGCCTCCGGCCTGTGCCGTGGGATTCGGCATGCTCACGGCCCGCACCTCGATCCACGGGTTTTCGCCCGTGTTGGTGTAGCTGGACACCACCGCGTCAGGAACGTAGTGCCGCACCTTGATCGAGGTGCGCACCGAACAGCCACCCCACGTGCAATACAGCCAGTAGCAGATGCCGAACACCCGGTATTCCAGGCAATCCGGCGACAAGGCCGAGGCCACGATGCTGGCGGTGTTCAGGGCCAAGCTCGAGGTGGCGCCACACAAGAGCGCAATAGCGGCACCGAGCCGCAGTCGGCGGGGAATGCGGGATTTCATGGCCGTTCCTTGCGGTGCTGCGCGATGCGTGCAAGCGCCCGGTCGATGTTGGTTTCGCCGTAGAGAACATAGCGTTGATCCACGACGACGGCGGGTATCGTGGTGATGCCCATGCTCCAGGCATCGGTGACGCCCTGGTACGCGGTCTGCATGCGCTGTTGCAGAGACGCTCCCCCGTCCTTGAGGCGCTGGCGCACGATGGGCGCAGCCTTTTGTGGATCGCCGGGCAAGCCCGTCGTCAGTTCGGCCTCGATGCGCTGAGGGGCATCCAGTTCAATGACGCGCGCGGGTTTGTGCGTGCCCTGCATCGGCTGCCCGGATTCGGTGATGACCCAGACCTCCTGAGCGGCGGCAGCGCCCGAGCAGACGATGCCAACCAGGAGTGCCAATGCGGATCGGCGCGAACAAGAGAGCGTGGGCATGGTCGGGATGGCGCTGTGCCAGGATGTGGGTGACCCCGGTAGTCCAAACCATTGCGCAGTCGCAGGCCACGAACAATGCGAATCGTGGCGTGTCCTCATTTGCTCGGCGGCGCACGGGGGTGAGCGTTGCGCCGTCGGGAAAGATATGACCACCCATGAAGGGTGGTCACTGGTGGATGATCCAGGCAGGCTCAGATCAACCCATGCTCTGCCATGGAATACGGCGGTCCTTCGCCAACGATCATATGATCCAGCACACGGACATCGACGAGCGCCAATGCTGTCTTGAGCTGGGTGGTCAGCGCCTTATCGGCGGCGCTGGGCTCCGTTATGCCGGAAGGATGGTTGTGGGCCAGAATCAAAGCGGCTGCGTTGTGCTCCAGCGCCTTGGTCACGACCACCCGTGGATAGACCGCACTCTGGTCGATGGTGCCCCAAAAGAGCGCCTCATAGGCCAGCACACGATGACTGCTGTTAAGAAAGATGGCGGCGAAAACCTCGCGGCGTTCGCCATTGAGCTTGGCCCGCAGGAAGGCTTTGACCAGATCGGGGCCGGTCAAGGCGTCACTACGGCAAAAGACGCGACTTTCGATGATCTCCATCGCGCGGGCGATGATCCAGTCTTCGTGCTGGGTATCCAGCATCTGAAACAGCGTAGCGCTGTCCTGGGCGACAAGAGCGGTACTCATGGTGAGCCTCCTGATGAATGGGAGGCTTTCCCCAGGAGGGAAACCCTCCGGGGTGGTTGATGATTGGCACATCCGCTGCCGTCGAAACGGCAGGCGTCCGCGCATGGGATGTGAAGCGGACTGGGTGCGATCAGCGTGGCGAGTGCCGCGCCGTAGCCTTGTGGATCGCTGACTACCTGGGCATGTCGCTGACTACATCAGCGGACAATTCAGGGGCGGTGGCTTCGGGAGATGACAGCAGATCGAGCGCGGACAACAGCGCATCGCCAATCACCGGGCCACTCAACAGCATCGAGCGTTCGCTGGCATGGTCGATCAGGCGCAGCGAAGGTGTGGCGTCCACGCCTGCCTGACGAGCTTCCTGAGCTTGGGCGCTGACCACGGCGGCGGGCCGCTCGCTCGCCAGGCAGGCGCGCACGGCCTGCTGCTGCTCGGGTGAGCCGTGTTCCGGATAGGCCACGCCCGGTGGCAGGCCCAGGCCGTCACTGCGCGTGTGGGCATACACCCAGGAAACAGCATCCCAGAACCCCGCATGGCCGATCGCTTCGCCCACGCATTCGATCCAGAGCGCCTGTTGCGTGGCTGCGGGCTGGTGGATGTTCAGCGGCAGGTGGTGCCATTGCAGGTTCACATCATGCTGAGAGGCTATCCATTGCTGCAGCTCCGGGGTGTAGGACTGGCAGAACGGGCACTCCAGATCGGCATACACGATCACCGTAAACCGGGCTGCGCCCGGGCCGTAGCGCCAGGGTGGGCCGGAGGGATGTGGCAAGTCTGCCGATGGGCTTGGTCCGGCAGGCTGTGCG
>CAZQGA010000281.1:0-3278 GCA_964592735.1 uncultured Chromatiaceae bacterium
GATCTGGCCCGCGTGGTGACGACCCGGGAATCCTATCAGTGGAACCTGGGTACCCCGGGGATGCCGGGCAATGGTTTGCCGGGCAAGCGTGTGACCCCTTTCTTCGTCGTGGCCTACGACTTCGGTGTCAAGCGGACCAGCCTGCGCCTGCTGGTCGATCTGGGGTGCCGGGTGACGGTGGTGCCGGCCCAGACCAGTGCTGAGGAGGTGCTGGCACGGGAGCCCGATGGCGTCTTCCTGTCCAATGGGCCGGGCGATCCTGAGCCTTGCACCTATGCTGTCGAAGCGTTACGCAAGATCCTGCTGAGTGGCACACCGGTTTTTGGTATTTGCCTCGGCCACCAGCTGCTCGCGCTCGCCAGCGGCGCGCGGACCGGCAAGATGAAATTCGGCCACCACGGCGCCAATCACCCGGTCCTTGACCTGGATTCCGGCCGGGTTCTGATCACCAGCCAGAACCACGGCTTTGCGGTCGACGCGGCGAGCCTGCCGGCCAGCTTGCGCCCAACCCACCGCAGCCTGTTTGATGATTCGCTTCAGGGAATCGAGCGAACTGATTGTCCTGCCTTCAGTTTTCAGGGACATCCCGAAGCGGGCCCAGGGCCGCATGACGTCGGACGCCTGTTCGTCAAGTTCATCGACCTGATGCGCCAGAAGCCGCAATCCACCCCGGGTCGTGGCGGTCGTCCGGCCTCCTCCCGCAGCTGAGTCACCCGACCATGCCCAAGCGCACCGACATCAAGAGCGTGCTGATCATCGGCGCCGGTCCCATCGTGATCGGCCAGGCCTGCGAGTTTGACTACTCCGGCACCCAGGCCTGCCAGGCGCTCAAGGAGGAGGGCTACCGGGTCATCCTGGTGAACTCCAACCCTGCCACGATCATGACGGACCCGGATTTTGCCGATGCCGTGTACATCGAGCCGGTGACCTGGAAGACCGTGGCACGCATCATCGAGCGTGAAAGACCCGATGTACTGCTGCCCACCATGGGCGGACAGACCGCACTGAATTGCGCCCTGGATCTGGTGCGCGAAGGCGTGCTGGAAAAATTCGACGTGGAACTGATCGGCGCATCGCGCCAGGCGATCGACACCGCCGAGGATCGCGAACTGTTCCGCGATGCAATGCAGGAGATCGGCCTGGAAGTGCCCCGTGCGATGGTCGCCCACACCATCGAGGAAGCGCAGCGCATCCAGCCGGACATCGGTTTCCCGATCGTCATCCGCCCCTCGTTCACCCTGGGTGGCAGTGGTGGCGGCATCGCCTACAACCGCGACGAGTTCGAGGAAATCGTCAATCGCGGCCTCGAGGCATCGCCCACCAGCGAGGTGCTCCTCGAGGAGTCGGTGCTGGGCTGGAAAGAACTCGAGATGGAGGTGGTGCGCGACCGCAACGACAACTGCATCATCATCTGCTCCATCGAGAACCTCGACCCGATGGGCGTTCATACGGGTGATTCCATCACGGTCGCCCCGGCGCAGACACTGACCGATCGTGAATATCAGCGCCTGCGCGATGCCTCCATCGCGGTCCTGCGGCGCATTGGCGTCGACACCGGCGGCTCCAACGTCCAGTTTGCGATCAACCCGGCTGACGGACGGGTGCTGGTCATCGAGATGAATCCGCGTGTTTCGCGGTCATCCGCGCTGGCCTCGAAGGCCACGGGCTTTCCCATCGCGCGCGTGGCCGCCAAGCTGGCCATTGGCTACACCCTGGATGAGTTGCGCAACGAAATCACCGGCGGCGCCACGCCGGCATCGTTCGAGCCCACCATCGATTACGTGGTGACGAAGATCCCGCGGTTCACTTTCGAGAAGTTTCCCGGTGCCGATACCCGCCTCACCACGCAGATGAAGTCGGTGGGCGAGGTGATGGCCATTGGCCGGACATTCCAGGAATCCCTGCAGAAGGCGTTGCGGGGGCTGGAGACGGGCATCGATGGCCTGGCAGAGCGGTTGCCTGCAGAGCCTTCAACGGAAGACATGGATCACCTGCGGCACGAATTGCGCATGCCCGGGCCCGATCGCCTCCTGTATGTGGCCGATGCTTTCCGCCATGGGCTGGGGATCACGGAGGTCGAGGCGCTGAGCCGCATCGATCCCTGGTTCCTTGCGCAGCTGGAAGATCTCGTCACCAGCGAGTCGCAGACGCGCCGGGATGGTGCGGCTGCCCTCAAGCCTGAACGTCTGCGCGAGCTCAAGCGCAAGGGTTTCTCCGACCGGCGCCTTGCCAGCCTGCTCAGCGTCAAGGAGAGCACCGTCCGGCAGAAGCGGCACAAGGCAGGCATCCGGCCCGTATACAAGCGGGTCGATACCTGCGCAGCAGAGTTCGCCACGACGACCGCCTACCTTTACTCAACCTACGAGGAGGAGTGCGAGGCGGAACCCAGCGACCGGCGCAAGATCATGATCCTGGGCGGTGGCCCGAACCGCATAGGCCAGGGCATCGAGTTCGATTACTGCTGCGTGCATGCGGCACTGGCGCTGAAGGAGTCCGGGTTCGAGACCATCATGGTCAACTGCAACCCGGAAACGGTATCCACTGATTTCGATGTCTCCGATCGCCTGTACTTCGAACCGCTGACGTTCGAAGACGTCATGGAAATCGTCGAGCTCGAAAAGCCGGCGGGCGTCATCGTCCAGTATGGCGGCCAGACGCCGCTGAAACTCGCCAGGAGCCTCGAGGCTGCCGGGGCGCCGATCATCGGTACCTCGCCGGATTCCATTGACATGGCCGAGGACCGGGAGCGCTTCCAGCAGTTGCTCAGGCGCCTGAACCTGAAGCAGCCGCCGAACTGCACTGCCAGCAATGAAGATGACGCGGTCCGGCTGGCCCAGGAGGTCGGGTTTCCGCTGGTCGTGCGGCCCTCCTACGTGCTGGGCGGGCGCGCCATGGAGATCGTCCACGGCGAGGATGACCTGCGCGCCTACATGCGCAATGCCGTGGCGGTCTCCAACGACAGCCCGGTGCTTCTCGACCGTTTCCTGGACCTGGCGGTCGAGGTGGACGTCGATTGCATCTGTGACGGCAACGATGTCTTCATCGGCGGCATCATGGAACACATCGAGCAGGCCGGGATCCACTCCGGGGATTCGGGTTGTTCGTTGCCGCCGGCGACCCTGAGCGCAGAAATGCAGGAGGAGTTGTCGCGACAGGCGGCTGCCATGGCCCAGTCACTCGGGGTCATCGGCTTGATGAATACCCAGTTTGCCATCCAGAACGGTGTCATCTACGTGCTGGAGGTCAACCCGCGGGCTTCGCGTACGGTGCCGTTCGTG
>CAZQGA010000282.1:0-3262 GCA_964592735.1 uncultured Chromatiaceae bacterium
CTCGAGCTCGGCGAGCAGCACGGCCGCGTAGGGTCGCAGCCGCGCCTCCGTATAGCGCATGGCGGCAAAGGACTTCGGATCGTCAGTCGAGCCCCAGTTGCCCTGCCCGTCGATGATCGGGTAGCGGTAGGCGAAGTCCTGCGCCATGTGCACCATGGCTTCGTAGCAGGCACTGTCCCCGTGGGGATGGAACTTGCCGATCACGTCGCCGACGGTGCGGGCCGATTTCTTGTGCTTGGAGCCGGCGGCAAGGCCGAGCTCACTCATGGCGTAGATGATCCGGCGCTGCACCGGCTTGAGGCCGTCAGCCAGGTGCGGCAGCGCGCGATCGAGGATCACGTACATCGAGTAGTCGAGGTAGGCACGCTCCGCGAACTCGCGCAGCGGCAACCGCTCGACACCCTCGAAATCCAGCTTGTTCTGCTTGCTCATCCTGCGGCCCTGTTGCAGCTCAGACCTGGACCTGGGCCAGGTTGCCCCTGGTCTCGATCCAGCTGCGCCGGTCGCCGGCACGTTTCTTGGCAAGCAGCATGTCGAGCAACTGCTCGGCCTGGTCCTTCGCCTCGACGGTGAGCTGCACGAGGCGGCGTGTGTCCGCGGCCATGGTCGTCTCGCGCAGCTGCGACGGGCTCATCTCACCCAGCCCCTTGAAACGCGTGACACTCACCTTGCCCTTCATCTTCTCCGCCTCCACGCGGTCGAGAACCCCCTGGCGCTCATTCTCGTCCAGTGCATAGAACACCTCCCGACCGACATCGATGCGGAACAGTGGAGGCATGGCCACATGGACATGGCCGGCATGGACCAGCTGCGGAAAATGCCGCAGGAACAATGCACAGATCAGCGTGGCGATGTGCTGGCCGTCGGAATCCGCATCCGCCAGGATGCAGATCTTGTGATAGCGCAACGCCGAGAGATCCGTGCTGCCCGGGTCAACGCCAATGGCAAGGCTGATGTTGTGCACTTCCTGGGAAGCCAGCAGTTCCGCCTGCTCCACTTCCCAGGTATTGAGGATCTTGCCGCGCAGAGGCAGCACCGCCTGGGTGCGCCGGTCACGCGCCTGCTTGGCGGAACCACCGGCCGAATCGCCCTCCACGAGGAACAGCTCACAGACTTCCGGATCATCCCGCGTGCAATCGGCCAGCTTGCCGGGCAGCGCAGGTCCCGCGACGATTTTCTTGCGCGCCACCACCTTCGTGGCCTTCAGGCGACTCTGGGCGGCAGCAATGGCCCGCTGCGCAATCTGGTCACCGGTCTCCGGATGCTGGTTGAGCCAGAGGGCAAAGGCGTCTTTCACGACGCCGGAAACGAAGGCTGCGCACTCCCGCGAAGACAGCCGCTCCTTGGTCTGCCCGGAAAACTGCGGGTCCTCGAGCTTCACGGAGAGCACATAGGCCAGTCCATCCCAGACATCCTCGGGCGCGAGACGCACACCCCGCGGCATGAGGCTGCGGAAATCGCAGTATTCGCGCAGCGCCTCGGTGAGGCCCGTGCGCAGGCCGCTCACATGGGTGCCGCCCTGGGCAGTCGGAATGAGATTGACATAGGACTCCGCCGGCGGAGATGTCTCGCCATTCACCCAGAGCAGGGCCCACTGCACTTCCTCGTGCTGTCCCTTCACGGCGCCAATGAACGGCTGGGCAGGCAGGGTTTCAGCGTCACCCACCGACTCCGCCAGGTACTGGCCGAGGCCGTCGCGATACTCCCACTCGAAGCGCTGCTCGGGGTTCTCGACAACAAAGATGATTTTCAGCCCCGGGCACAGCACCGCCTTTGCCTGCAGCGCATGGCGCAGTTGCGGCACGGAAAACTTGTCCGAATCGAAATATCCGGGGTCAGGCCAGAAACGGATGGTCGTGCCCGTATTGGCCTTGCCCACCTTGCCAACCACATCCAGCTTGCTCGCCCGGTTGCCGCCACGGAAGCTCATGTTGTACTCATGCCCGTCGCGACGCACCCAGATCTCGAGGTTCTTCGACAGCGCATTGACGACCGAGACACCGACGCCGTGCAGGCCACCGGAAAACTGGTAGTTCCTGCTGGAAAATTTGGCGCCTGAATGCAGCCGCGTGAGGATCAGTTCTACGCCAGGCAGTTTTTCCTGCGGGTGCATGTCCACCGGCATGCCACGGCCGTTGTCGGCTACCTGCAGGGAACCGTCCCGGAAGAGCGTCACCTCGATGGTGCTGCAGTGGCCCGCAAGCGCCTCATCAACGCTGTTGTCGATCACCTCATGGGCCAGGTGGTTGGGCCGGGAGGTGTCGGTATACATGCCGGGCCGGCGGCGAACCGGATCGAGGCCGCTCAGGACCTCGATCGCGGAGGAATCGTACTTGCTGCTCATCGATACGCTCACGCTCGCGGTTCAACGACGACGCGCGCAGCTCCCGCGAGGGGAACCGCCGGCATCAGCCAGCCCCGGGTCCACGCCCGATGGCACCGGCGACCGGCCGGCAGCCGGACTACATGGGGAGCGCGCACAACTGGCGCGAATAGTAGTGCGCGCGACTGGCCGCGGCAAACCCTCAGTCGAGGTCGGCGACCAGCGATTCACGCACCACTTCGGCTACGGCGTCGACACGCTGCGCATAAGCCGGGTGATCGACGCCGGCGGCAAGCCCGGCGCCTTCCTTGAGCGCAGCCACCATGGCCGGCGTGAGCTCGAACCGCAGGAAGTGGACTGCCGAGGTCTTCGACTCCGTGCTGCGCTCGAGATCCTCGTCAGCGATGGCGGTCACCGGTACCTGCCCCTCGACCTGCATCCACACGCGGTGCTCGATATCGACGAGCCGTTCCAGGGCCCGGGCGCGCTCGGCCGGATCCGGATACTCGATGAGCAGGGTGGCCTTCCAGTTGCTGCCATCCGGGACCAGCGGGTTGTAGGCCGCGAGTTCGTCACGGATGCCTGCCTCCTCGAAGATCCGCTCCGCACGCAGCATCTCCTGGACCTGGTACTGCATCGTCAGGCGATCCTCGAAACACAGCGTCAGGTGTGGACCCAGGTGCAGGCGCCGGTGCCGCTTGTGCGCCATGACCCGTGCACGGAATTCCTCGCGCTGGCGCGCATACTCTTCCAGGCTGTAGAGGTCGGCGATCTCGAGCTTGTCCATGGGGATCAGATACCGTAAGCCCGGCGCAGCAGGCCCAGGGGATGGCTGTAATTGTCGGCCGGCAACTGGCCGGCGATCTGGGCACCGGCCATCGGGCAGTCACTGGTGAAATTCTCCGCCGCCGCATCCTTGACCCGCGTCACGACCGGTCT
>CAZQGA010000283.1:0-3252 GCA_964592735.1 uncultured Chromatiaceae bacterium
ACACGCCGCGGCACGGAAAACCCCACCTGGAGCAAGACCAAATAGGGAAGCAGCGTCAGGCCGGCAACGGCCTGTGCACCGTCGCCCCACGGGCTTCCGGGTAGGTCGCTTGAGGCTGCTGGTGACAGCGGTCCCAGAGGGATGGTCGCCCTCGACAGAACCCGGCTTATCGGCCGGCTCCTTCTTTTTTCCTTGCATGGCCGCAGCCGACCATGCCTGGTCACGGCTCGTGATCGGCACTGGAAATGGCCACGGGTCGGGCTGACACCGCACGGCTGGGCACAAGCACCCTGGGGGTTTCGGCCCGTTGCCGTGGGTGGCCGTCCAGCAAGAATGCGCAGGATCTGCGCAGGCGCGCCGCCGAATTGCGGATTCTTGCGCCAGCCACCCGGGTTGCAGCTATTCAGCTGTCCCAGAGGAATTTGCCATAACCCGCTGATTTCTGATTCATCTACCCTTCGCAGTGTGGGGCGGTTGTGCGGCGTTACGGCTAAGTGACTGTCCTCAAAGAAGTTAATCACAGTTTTTTGTTGACGCTCCCCAGGTGCGCTCCTATAGTGGCCGAAGGTGGTGCAAAGTGGGAGAAAATGGGCTCCAGTGCCCAATCCGCCATGTTCCGTGGGGCAACCAAAATCACTCTGGACGCGAAGGGGCGGCTGGCGTTTCCAGCCCGCTATCGCGATCGGCTGGCTGCCCGCTGTGATGGCCATCTGGTGTGCACGGTGGATGCCGATCACTGCCTGCTGATCTATCCGCTCCCGGACTGGGAAGAGATCGAACGCAAGCTGATGCGCCTGCCGTCGCTGAATCAGCAGACGCGGCGCCTGCAGCGGATGATGGTCGGTTACGCATCGGAGCTTGACCTCGACAGTCACGGGCGGGTGCTGATCCCGCGTGAGTTGCGTGAATTCGCGTCCCTGGACCGGCAGGCCATGCTGTTCGGGCAGGGCAACAAGTTCGAGTTGTGGGACGAGGCGCGCTGGAACGAACGGCGGGACCAGTGGCTGGCAAGCGGGCCTGATGCGGGCCTGGAGTTGCCGGCGGAGCTTGGCCAGCTGTCGCTCTGAGGTTGTCGCTGCCTCGCCGAACACCGCTGCGCCGGGTTGGGCGGGCGGCCCGGGGGTTGGGGTGGAAGGTCATGTTCCGGTTCTTCTCGACGAGGTGTTGTGTGGCCTGGCGATCAGGCCAGGCGGTGTGTATGTCGATGCGACCTTCGGTCGCGGCGGGCATAGCCGGATGATTCTGGGGGCTCTGGGACCGCGCGGCCGCTTGCTCGCGCTGGACCGGGACCCTGATGCGGTGAAGACGGGCCGGGAGCTGGCGCAGGTGGACGGCCGGTTCTCGATAGAACAAGAAAGCTTTGGTCAGTTGCGGCGGGCAGTGGCAGCGCAGGGTATTACCAGCGGGGTTGACGGGATCGTGTTCGATCTCGGCGTGTCGTCGCCGCAGTTCGACACGCCCGCGCGCGGCTTCAGCTTCCAGCATGAGGGGCCGCTCGACATGCGCATGGATCCGCAGGCCGGGCCGAGCGCTGCGGACTGGCTCAACAGCGCTGAGGAGCGTGAGATCGCCACCGTGCTGCGCCGGCTGGGCGAGGAGCCTGCCGCGGGCCGTATCGCCCGCGCCATCTGCGCACAGCGCACGCACAGCCCGCTCGCCACGACCACTGAGCTCGCCGATCTGGTGCTGGCTGCCACCGGCCCGCGCCGTGGCCCGCGCCATCCGGCGACCCGCGTATTCCAGGCCATCCGCATCTTCATCAACCGCGAGCTCGAAGAACTCGAAGCCGGTCTGCGCCAGGCGCTGGACCTGCTGCACACGGCAGGCCGCCTGTGCGTCATCAGCTTTCACTCGCTCGAGGATCGCATCGCCAAGCGCTTCCTCCGCGACCATTCCCGCGTGAGCCCGGCGTTCGCCCGCTTGCCGGTGGTGCCGGAATCCGCCCGCCCGCGCCTGCGGCTGGTGGCAGGGGCGATCCATGCCAGCGCCGACGAACTGGTGCGCAACCCCCGCTCCCGCAGTGCCGTGCTGCGCGTGGCAGAGAAGCTGGCATGAACGCACGCTTGCGCAGCGCGCTCCTGTTGGCTGCCCTGCTGGTGGCGGTGATGGGTTCGGCCGTCACCGCCGTTTACGCGAAGCACGAGAACCGCAAGCTGTTCGCCGAGCTGCAGGCGCTCACGGCGCAGCGTGACCAGCTGGAAATGGACTGGAGCCGGCTGCAGATCGAGCAGAGCGCCTGGTCGACCCACGCGCGGGTCGAGCAGCTCGCTCGTGGCGACATGCACATGCGCAACCCCGGCCCGGACGAGATCCGGTCACTGCCATGACAGATCATCCCGAACAGGGGCGCTCACCCCGGCAGAGTTTCCAGATCCGCTGGGCGGTGGCCTGCGCCGCGCTGCTGCTGCTTGGCTTTGTCCTGGTCGGGCGTGCCGTGCACCTGCAGGTGTTCAACAAGGGTTTCCTCATCAGCCAGGCCGAGGCGCGCCACCTGCGGACGGCGAAAATATCGGCCAACCGCGGCGTCATCACCGACCGCAATGGCCAGCCGCTTGCAGCATCCATGCCGGTGGACAGCCTCTGGGTGAGTCCGCAGGAACTGTCCCGCACCCCGGAAAACATCCCGCGGCTGGCCAGGGTCATGGGGCTCGATCCGGCCGGCTTCACGCGCCAGATCACGCGCAACGTCGACAAGGACTTCATGTACCTGCAGCGGCACATGAGCCCGGCCAACGCCCGCACGGTGCTCGACAGCGGCGTTCCTGGCGTACACGTGCTGCGCGAATACCGCCGCTATTACCCGGCTGGTGAGGTGACCGGGCACCTGGTTGGCTTCACCAATATCGACGATGGCGGGCAGGAAGGCCTGGAGCTCGGGTTCGACGAGCACCTGCGCGGGCACCCGGGCAAGAAGCTGGTGTTGCGCGATCGCCTGGGCCGTGTGGTGGAAGACGTCGAGCGGCTGGAACCTGCGAGCCCCGGCCGTGAGGTTGCGACCTCGATCGACCTGCGCATCCAGTATCTGGCCTACCGGGAGCTCAAGGCCGCGGTGCAGGAGAATCGCGCCCTGTCCGGCTCTGCCGTGGTGCTCGATGCGGAGACCGGTGAGGTGCTGGCCATGGTGAACCAGCCCTCCTACAACCCGAACGATCGTTCGCAGTATGCGCCTGGCCGTTACCGCAACCGGGCCATCACCGACCTCTTCGAGCCCGGCTCGAGCTTCAAGCCGCTGGTGGTTGCCGCCGCGCTGGA
>CAZQGA010000284.1:0-3236 GCA_964592735.1 uncultured Chromatiaceae bacterium
CTGCCCCGGACCGGCTCGTGCAGTTGCCATTTGCGCTGCCGTTCTTCGGCGCCGACCTCAATCTGCTGCCTTTCCTCATGACTGCCGTGACGGTGATCTCCGCCCTCGTGCAGCGCGAAGCCTCGCTCAGCGCCGAACTGCAGGCCCGCCAGCAGCGCAACCTCTACCTCATGGCCATCGCCTTCTTCCTGCTCTTCTATACCTTCCCTGCCGGCATGGTCCTCTACTGGACCGCCAACAACGTCTGGCATCTGGTCAAGGTGCTGATCGCGCGCCGCTTCTCGTAGGGGCGCCGGATCGAACGTTCCATCCGACGCCTCAGCTCAGGGTGCTGCAGATCCCTTGCGCTGGTCTTCCAGTTGCCGTGCGGCCCAGCCGGGCCAGAGCACTTGCGCGAGGGGCAGGCGGACCCGTCCGTCACCGAACATCGTACGCAGCAGGCCGCGGTGTGTACGGGGCAGGCCAAGGCCTGCGATGACGTGGAGGGTCAGGCAGGCGAGCAGCAGCCAGGCACCGGCGAGGTGGGTACGGATCGTCCACATAAACCCGATGCGGCCCATGTCCGGCAGCGCGCAGATGAGGATGCCGCTCAGCGTGATGAGGGCGAGGCCGAGCAGCAGACCGGCGAAGACCACTCGCTGGGCCGGATCGAAGCGTCCGTCGTGGAAGGGCGGCTGCTGGTGTTCCGGCTGGCGTGAGTAGCGGATAAACGCGAACAGCCAGCGCCCGCCGGGGCGGTCGCAGCGCCATGTCTCGCGCAGGAGCGCGATGACACTGCGCCTGAGACCCAGTGCGATGACAAGCAGCGCAGCGGCCAATGCAATGCCCAGCCACTGGTGTGCGTCGTTGAGCGTCTCGTGGCCGCCGATCGATGCCACAAAGTAATCGCTGAACCGGTCGCCAAGCGCCAGGCCAGTCACAAGCAGGACGAGGATGGCGAGCGCGTTGAGGCCGTGCAACCAGCGCGTCAGCAGTCCGTGCCGCAGCAGTGCGGGCGGGTTTGGGCCGTTGTCCTTACTTGACCGTGAAGCTGACATGCCTGGCGGGCAGCAGTGCCCGGTGGTTCGGCCCGGCGACCTCGACGAAAACGAGGTGCTTGCCCGGCGCCAGGTTCAGCGTTACGGGGCCCGGCTGGTAGATGGCCTGCTCGGGCCCGCCGTCCACCGAGACGTGCAGGTGATCGAGCCCTGCCGAGGGCCGGCCGATTGTCGCTCCGGTCAGGGCGACTTCCAGTTGCACCGGGCTGCTGACTGTCGAGTCGGCTGCTGGTGCTTTGATCTCGAAGCTGACCGAGCGCAGCGCGCCTGCCGCCTGGGCGGATCCGGTCAAAGTGACGAGGAGTGCTGCAGCTGCGAGTACGCCCGGCGTGGTGGCGATGGTGAAGCGGTCACGCCGGGCTGGCCTGGATGATTGCATGGTCTGGTTCTCCCCAGGAAAGGTGCCGGGTGTCCGGTTTCGGAAACCCCAACTCTCAAGAATGAATGCAAGGCTACTCCGATTTTTGAAAGCGGACACCCGGCAGCTTTCTCAGCGTAATGCGGTATCGCCCACGAAAGGGTTCGTGCGCCGCTCCTCGCCAAAAGTGGATATCGGGCCGTGGCCAGGCACGAAGCGGACGTCGTCGCCAAGCGGCCAGAGCCGGCCGGTGATGGATTTCACCAGTGTCGCGAAATCGCCGCGCGGGAAATCCGTGCGGCCGACCGAGCCCGCGAAGAGCACGTCGCCGACGAAGGCGATGCGATCGTGCCGATGGAAGTAGACCACGTGGCCCGGCGTGTGTCCGGGCGCATGCAGCACCTCGAATTCCTCGTCGCCGACGGTGACGGTATCGCCCTGCTCGAGCCAGCGCGAAGGCGTAAAGCTCTCCGCATCGGGTAGCCCGAACATCTGGCCGTGCTCGGGCAGGTGCTCGAGCAGGAAGCTGTCGTCGCGGTGGGGCCCTTCGATCGGGACGCCGAGCTGCCTGGCCAGTCTCGCGACCGCCCCGACGTGATCGATATGCGCATGGGTCACCAGGATCTTGCCGATCTCGATGTCCTCTTCCGCGGCGGCTGCAAGGATCTGCTCGATGTCTCCGCCCGGGTCGATGACGGCACCCGCGCGACTCGAGTCGCAGCGGAGCAGGGAGCAGTTCTGCTGGAAGGGGGTGACGGGGATGATGGTGACGTGCATGATCCTATTGTGGCCCAACGGTCAAGGTGCCGGTACTTCGGATTCGGAAACCGGAACCGCCCCGCGTCGGTTACCAGCGGCCGGGGTTTCCGAATCCGAAGTACCGGCACCTTTCCTCTTTCCTGCTGCTGATTCATGGGCTTATCTTGTATTCCGAAATTTTCCTGTCAGAATGAAATCCGTGCGTTCAGGGAGCAATGGGTGCCGTCCGGGGAATCCGGGTTGACCGGCGGTAATACACCCCGATACTGAGCGAGCGCGAATCAACTGCCACCGTGCTGGTCGGGGAACCAGTCACAGGGGGCAAACAGGGACAAGTGCGACCGTGGATCACGGCTCAACGCTGACGGGACTGCAGCAGCTGCTCGGGGGTGGCCGCACGGCGGGCGGGCTGGATATTGCCCTCACCAAGGTCGCCGTCGATTTCCAGAACCTCGACGGTACGGATGCTGCTGCACTGATCAGCAACGGTGTCGAGACGATCCGCACGGGCACGGGTTGCGATGCCGTTTGCGTGGCGCTGCTCGATCCGGCGGGCGGGCGCATCCAGCGTGTCTATTCCTCCCGCGATTCGTTCACGGCGATCAATCCCGATGTCCTGCAGGGCGAGCCGCTCGCTGCCTGGCCCTGGCTCGAGGCCAGCTTTGCGCCGCTGCGCCTGCTCGGCATCAGCGATACGGCTGCGCCCACAGCGGCCCAGCAGGCCGATGCCGGGCGGTTGCGGGGACTCGGTGGTGCAGCCATGCTGCTGGTCGGCTTCGAGGTCGACGGGCGGCGGGCGGGCTTCATTGCCTTCTTCTATGGCCAGCCGCAACCGGGGTGGAATGCTGACCACCAGTTGCTGCTGAAATTGCTGGGCTCGAGCCTGGCCTCCGGCCTGGAGCGCTCCCACGCGCGGCAGGTGCTCGCGGAAATCGCCGAGCGCGAGGAAGTGCTGATCGCCACGGCCAACGACGGCAACTGGGATTTCGATCCGCGTGACGGCATCCAACATTTCTCGCCACGCTGGCTGGCCATCATGGGCTACACCGAGGCGGATCTGCGTCGCGCACCCATCGACTGGC
>CAZQGA010000285.1:0-3223 GCA_964592735.1 uncultured Chromatiaceae bacterium
TCCTGCACTGGCTCGTGACTTCCGCTTCCTCAAACGGCCGGTTCTGGCTCGCGTCTTTGGGCAGCCACACTCGGAGACACGGCCGGGCAATGTGGTGATGATTACCAGTGATTTGCCCCGGGCGGGAAAATCGTTCGTTTCGCTTAATCTGGCGGGAAGCTTGGCGGCTGAGCGGATGATGCGTGTGTTGCTGGTGGATGCTGATCCGATGCGCCACTCACTCAGCACGCAATTCGGTGTATCCGAGCAGCCCGGATTGCTGGAACTACTGTCTGGCGACGTTGATCGTCTGTCTGACGTTCTGCGGGCTACCGATGTCGAATCGCTCTATTTTCTCCCGGCGGGTCTGCCTCAACCGGATGCGACTGAACTGCTGGCCAGTCCGCGTATGGGCCAACTGCTGAAGGCCCTGGAGGATCCGGACCTGGTCGTGCTGCTGGATTCACCGCCGCTCCTGCTTACCAGTGAAGGCCGGGTACTGGCCGAACATGCGCATCATGCTCTGGTCGTGGTGGAGGCAGGTCGCTCGACAGCAAGTGAGGTTAGTCATGCGCTGGAAGTGCTTAAGGGCCTGACGATAGGGGTAAGCATGGTGTTGAACAAGTCACCGGCACCGCCGGCCGCACGCCACGAAGAGTATTACTACGCTTAGTGAAGGATGCAGTCAGCATGATGCTTCCCAGAGTTGTTCGCCTCGGTTGCTTCGCGGGACTGATGGGTCTGGTGCCGCAGGTCGGGCTTGCTGCGATCGAATTTCAGTCGGACCTGGGACTTGCCGAAATTTACACCAGCAATGTGGATCTGGCGGCAGGTGCCCTTGAAGAGGACGAATGGGTGACGCGACTCGCGCCTCATGTTTCGCTCAATTACGCGAGCCCGATGCTGGAGCTGATGGCTGATTACACCCTGGAGGCATTGTTTTACGCCAACGACTCCGAACGCAACCAGTCATACAACCAGCTTGACAGCCGGGTTCTGCTCGATCTTATCGGCAAGGATCTGCAACTGCGTGGCCTGGGAGTCATCAATCAGGTGAACGTGTCACCGGAGCGTCCGGTCGCCAACAATAATCTTTATACGACTGCAAATCGCACCGATGCTACGACCTGGAGCCTTGGGCCCCAGTGGCAGCGGGATGTTTTTGGTGGCTCGGAGGTCAGTGGCTACGCGACCTTCGGGGAGGTCAACTATGATGACCCCCGGTCACAGGATATTGACACCATAAGCGGCCGTTTTTCATTGCACACCCGGCCGCGTCTGCGCCCAGCTGTCAGCTACGAACTCACATACGAGTATGACAAGCTGGATTATCTGGTCAGCGGCGATTCAGTGGTGCAAACGGCTTACCTGCAGTTGGGCTACCGGCTGAACAACTCCCTGGAGCTGTTTGTCCTTGGTGGCCTCGATAACGATATCGAGGAACGTCTCGATGGTGCTTTGGACGAATCCCGCTGGGAAGCGGGTTTCGACACGGAGACCGGGGTCGGTCGGTTGCGGGCTGCTGTCGGTCACCGCTATTTCGGGCCTACATATAGTTTCCAGTGGAGCCTGACGAGTAATGATGCAAATTATCGCATCAGCTACCGGGAGGCACCGACTACTTCTGATCTCACGAGGGTCCGGGAGATTCCGGCTGCCTGGGGCACAGGCACTGGTGTGCCACCGCTGTTACCGCCAGATTCAAACTTGGGCCGACCAGGAGATCCACTGCGCTACATATCACGTCGTGGTGATGCATTGGGCAGTTGGCACCTCCTTCGCACCGAGCTGTCCGCGGGCCTTTTCTGGGAGAACCGGCGTGATCAGGTATTGACTGGTCCCGGCGGGGTAACCAATGTATCCCTGTACAACGAGGAATCCTACGGTTTCAATCTGGGTGCTCGTTGGGAAGCAGGGCCCAGGAGCGTGATAATTCTGGGAGCCAACTGGCGGCACCGCGATTACAACGATCTGGCGAGTGCGGGTTGCGACCCGCTGAATCCGGATCCACTCATCTGTCAGTCTTCAAGTGATGGTGATGAAATGACATGGCTGACGGCAGGGCTGGATTACGCGTTCGGGCAAAAAACCAGCCTGGGCTTCCAGCTGAGTTGGCAACGGCGTAGTGGTACGGCTTCGGAAGATATTGAATATAAGGAATTTCTGGGCAGCATCCAGCTGCGACGCAGGTTCTTCTGAGGTTTCTGCGGGCTGGAAAGCCGGCTGTCGGCAGTTGCTCGCGCGCCCAATCAAGGCGCCTGATGCCCTTGTTTATGGATGGTTGCCCCCCAATGCTGAATGCCATGTCCGTCGATGTGGAGGATTACTTCCATGTTTCGGCGTTTGCACCCTATATCAAACGTGACGCCTGGGAGCGCTATCCGCAGCGTCTTGAGCGAAACCTGCGGTGCATCCTCGACATCTTTGCAGAGCAGGAGATTTCGGCAACTTTTTTCTGGCTGGGCTGGGCAGCGGAGCGTTTCCCCTCTCTGGTGCGTGCCGTGGCTGAGGCAGGCCATGAAGTCGCCAGCCATGGCTACAGCCATGTGCGCGTACATGAGCAGCGTCCTGCCGAGTTTCGGGCCGATGTGACTCGTACCAGGTTGGTGCTCGAGGATCTGGCTGGTACACCCGTACTGGGTTATCGCGCAGCCAGTTTTTCCATCGATGCGCGCAATCTCTGGGCGCTGGATGAACTCCGTGAGGCCGGATATCGCTACAGTTCGAGCATCAATCCCATCAGCCACGATCACTACGGAATGCGTGAGGCGCCACGATTTCCGTTCCGCCCTGGCAGTGGACAACTGGCGGAGATCCCCATCACCACCGTGGAGTTTTCCGGCATGCGTCTGCCTTGTGGAGGCGGAGGGTTTTTCCGTCTCTTGCCCTACGCATGGAGCCGCTGGGCCATCCGGCGCGTGTGCCAAACCGAGGGCCAGCCGGCAGTCTTTTATTTTCACCCTTGGGAAATCGACCCGGGCCAGCCGCGGATACCCGGTATCGGGTTGAAGCCCCGGTTCAGGCACTACGTCAACCTCGGGGTTTTTGAGGCCAAGCTGCGGCGTCTGCTTGGGGATTTTCGCTGGACGACGATGCGTCGTGCCTTTGCCGCGGAAATTGGCTGACCAGATCCTGTGGCTGCTGCTTTCTTGAGGCCGCCAGAAGCCGGACCGTTGCTGCCAGGCCGATTGATGGTGTCGACAGACCGGGTGCCGGAATAAGCCCACGCGGGACGATCAGGCAT